>NZ_BAAAVI010000031.1:0-93228 GCF_039534445.1 Streptosporangium fragile
GCGGCCTGCCCTCGGCGGACCGGCTGACCGGCGGCCTGCCCTCGGCGGACCGGCTCATCGACGGCCTGCCCTCGGCGGGACTGCCCACCGCCGGCCGGCCGGAGACTCCGGCGCTGCCGGAGGACCCGGCCGGCGGCGCCGTGTCGGCGCGGGACACGGCGAACGTTCCCGGCCTTCCCGCGCCGGGCGCGGCCCTGCCGGGCGGCGGCCCGCGCTGACCGTCACCGGCGGGACGACGGACAGGGCCGTGATCCGGGCGGATCACGGCCCGCGTGCCCGTCCGGACCGGCCCGGCGCCGAGACACCGCCGTGGCGTCCGGAACGGGCCTCCCCCGCGGACCGGCCCGCCGGGCGGGTGGTCAGTGTGAGGCGTCCAGGAGGGCGTCGAGCTCGTCCTCCGGCAGGCCCAGATCGACACGGATCCGGTAACGGGTCCTGAGCAGGGCGGTGTACTCACCGCTGCCCTGCGTGGCCCGCTGGGCCCCCTCCGTGGCCCAGTGGTGGGCCTCGCCGAGGTCCCCGTACGCGACGAGGGTCTCGGCGACGGTGAGCGCGGTGGCGGCGGTGACGCCGTCGGCGGCGCGGATCGCCGCGATCACCTCCCGCGCCTCGTCGGGCCGTTCGAGCTCGAAAAGGGTGTCGGCGATGCCGGCCCGGGGGTCGACGCTCACCTCGCCGCCGTCGTCGACCGCCCGCTGGAAGCAGTCGAGGGCGTGGGCGGGCTGCCCGGCCTGCCGCCACTCCTCGGCGGCGAGGACGAGGATCGCCGCCCGCGATATGTCGCCGGACACGTATGACTCCGCCAGGGCTTCCAGCCGCCGGGCCAGGTCGTCGTGATCGTCGGCCAGAAGTGCCTGTTCAAGCAATCGATCAAGTTGCTCACGTGTCACATACGCCACATCGCGAGGGTACCGAGCGATGCTCGATTCCGTACGGCCAACGCCAGGTATTGGTCGCACCACCTTGGGTAAACGAACCGTCACGGTGCGCGTGTTTCTCCAGTAAAGCGGGCATATGCCGGAGGACTCCTGCTAGCGGAGTGCATCACCGGGAGGAGCTGCGATGGAGATGTCCAAGCAGACGACCTTCGCGTTGACGCTCCTGGTGTCCTTCTCCGTCGTCGTCCCGGGTTCCGCGGGATACCTGTCGGCCAAGATGGAGGCCATCGAGCACGCACACCGCGAACTCCTGGCACTGGAGAATCGTCTGCGCCAGGAGAGGCTCGTCGCGCAGGCGGAGGAGGCGGAGCGCACGCGCCGGACCCAACCGGTCTCCGCGCCGGCCCGCGCCCCCTGTGAGATCTCTCGCAAGTCCCGCGAGGTGCCCGGGAAGACCGGCGGGAAGGCGCCCGGACCCACCACGCTCGCACCCGCGGAGCTCGACCCGGTGGAACAGCGCGAGGCGCGCCGGCGCGAGCAGCAGCGGCGCGAGGCGGCGATCGCCGAGCGGGCCTCCCGGAAGGAACGCCGGTGGGTCGAACGTGAGCACGAAAGCGCGGGACCGCGGCGGGAGGAGATCACCGCCACGCAGGACCTGCAGGACGAGATCATCGTTCCCGAGCCGGGCTCGGTCGGCAGCGATCAAATGCCCCTGCGCTCCGCGGAACCCGACCTTCCCGAGCACCCTCAGACCGAAGTGCCGGCGAACTGACGGTTCAGATAACCGCGGATCAGCCGCTTGGCCTCGGCCACGATCTCCGGTGCACCGTTCGGATCGCGCCGGAAGGCCAGCTTGAGCACCGCGTCACCGGCCTCCACGGCCACCAGGATGGCCAGGTCGAGCTCCTCACTGTCGGCGAGGCCGTACTCCTGCAGCAGAAGACCGCGGAGCCGCCCGGCGATCACCGTGTTGTTGTCGGAGACCGCGTCGAGCAGGTTCAGATCGACGACGTCGCCGAAGTGCAGGGACCGGAAGCCGGGGACGGTCCTGTGCATCTCCACGTACTCGTCGATGATCGCATCGACCGCGTCCCACCAGCCGTCGTACTCCTCCGACAGGAAGCGCCTGCCGATCCGGGAGACGAATCCCTCGACGTGGCGGCGGGTGACCGCCTGGGCGATGGCCCGCTTGTCGGGGAAGAACTGGTAGATCGAACCGATCGCGACTCCGGCGCGCTCGGCGATCCGGGTGGTGGACAGCGCGTCGTAACCGACCTCGTCCAACAGGTCGGCGCATGCGTCGAGCATCCGCTCGACGCGGCGGGCACTCCGTCGCTGGGTGGGCCGGCGCCGCAGCGGAGCTTCACCGGACTCCTCGGCAGGCATCGTCACCTGACTATCTTGCCTGCCCGGACCCCTCCGGGTCAGCGCTTATCGGCCAATCCCGGGTTTTCCCGGCCGCCGGTGAGCCGCGCCAGGCCGCGCATGACCGCCGGGGAGATCCGCGAGAGCGCGTAACCGATCCTCCCCTCCGCGTTGACCGCGACGACGGGCAGGTTCCGGTGGACGGCCCGCAGGATGTGCGCGGCCACCCGCTCGGGTGGATAGCCGCGCCAGGCCAGCGCCTTCTCCGCGGCCTCCCTCTCCCGGGTCCGCGACATCCCCTCCGGGGCGCCGGCGTAGACGGCGTTCTCCGCGATCGCGGTGGAGACGAACCCCGGGCAGATCGTGGTGACCCCGATCCCCTCCCCGGCGAGCTCGGCGCGCAGGCAGTCGCCGAGCATCTTCACCGCCGCCTTGGACGTCGAGTACGCGGGCAGCAGCCGGCTGGGGGCGAAGGCGGCGAGCGAGGCGATGTTCACGATGTGACCGCCCTCGCCGCGCTCGACCATCTGTGCGGCGAACAGACGGCAGCCGTGGACGACGCCCCAGAGGTTCACATCCAGGGTCCGCCGCCAGTCGTCGACCGAGTGCGCGAGGAACGGGCCCGCCACCGCGACGCCCGCGTTGTTGACCACGATGTCGGCCACGCCGTGCCGGTCCCTGACAAGCCTGGCGAACTCCTCCATGCCCGCGGCGTCCGCGACGTCCACCCGGTAGGCGTGCGCCGTGCCCCGGCTTCCGGCGAGGCCGCCGGCGGTGCGACGAGCGGCGGCCAGGTCGACATCCGCGCAGATCACCTCCGCCCCGTGCGCGGCGAAGGCGCGGGCGGTGGCCCGCCCGATCCCGCTGCCCGCTCCGGTGACCACCACCAGCCGGTCGTCGTACGGCCCGCGGTCGCCCGCGCGGGCCCTGCGCAGTTCCCGGGAGGGCGGTGCCCCCTCGATGTGCGCGGCGAACTCGCCGATCATGCGGGCGACCACCCGGGGGTGGCTGCGCTGCGCCCAGTGGCCCGCGGGGACGCGCCGGTGCCAGAGCCTGGGCACCCACCCGTGCGTCGAGGCCAGGAGCGCGGAGGAGACGAACGGATCCCGGGTGGCCTCGATGAGCTGGACGGGCGTCTCGACGGTGAATTCGGCGCCGAGCGCGTGGCGGCCGGTGAGCATGTTGGCCCGGTAGAGGCCGAGGCCGTTCAACGCGTCCCTGACGACCGTGTCGGCGGGGTGGCCGTCGCGGGGGACGACCCCCTCGGCTGCCCGGAACAGCCGCTCCAGGCCACGCGGCAGGACCGCGCGCAGGACCACCTCGGGGAGGACGGGAAGCTGGAAGGCGCCGATGTACCAGGAGCGCAGCAGTTGCCCGGCGACCTCCCGCCGGGCGCCGTGCCGCACGAAGTGGGCGGCCTGGTCCAGGTGCGGGCCGCCGAGCGAGGTGAAGGAGAGGATCCGCTCTCCGATCCCCGGCCGGCCGATCAGGTTCCACGCCTGGATGGAGCCCCAGTCGTGGCCGGCGAGGTGCACGCCGGGCTTGCCCACCGTGTCGAGGACCGCCGCCAGGTCGGCGGCGAGGCGGTCGTAGCCGTAGTCGCCGTCGCGGGGAGCAGTGGAGTTCCCGGCCCCGCGGACGTCGTAGCGGACCACGTGGAAACGGTCGTCCAGCAGCCCGGCCACCTCGTCCCAGACCCGGTGGGTGTCGGGGTAACCGTGGACCAGCAGGACCGTCGGGGCGGCGGGGTCGCCCTGCTCGTACAGCGCCAGACGCACGTCACCCGACTCGACCCACCGCATCACGGCCTCCTGCTGGACGGATGTTCGACGGCTACCGGACAGAACCATATTCTGTCAACCGCGCCCGGCCGCAGGACACCAGGGGTGCGGTACCGCGCTCACCCGCAGGACACCGGCGGTGCGGGAGCGCCCCCAACCGGCAACCACTCCCGCACGGAAACCGGATCCCGGCACGAGAACCGGCCCCCGGACCGGAGGCGGGGATCAGCTGCCGGAGTCGGTGGGCTTGGCGGCCAGGCCGGTGCAGCCGCGCAGGCCCTTCCAGTTCGTGATGGCCTGCTGCCGGCTCGCGCCGGTCAGCGGGACCGGCACGCCGCCCTGGATGGTGGCCGGGGTCCACTGGTCCTTGAGGACCTTGCGGCCGTTGATGGTCAGGGTGAGCACGCCGGTCCTGCCGGTCTCCGGGCCCCAGTTGTAGAAGACGAAGTTGCCCATGCCGTAGTTGACGTAGCTGCTCTTCAGGTAGCCGCCGCCGAGCAGGATGTGCGCGTGGCCGCCCACGATGACGTCCGCGCCGGCCGCGACGAGCTTCGGCGCCAGGCCGAGCTGGGCCTCGTTCGGGCACTTCTGCAGTTCGGTGCCCCAGTGCAGGTGCACGATGACGGTGTCGGAGTTCTTGCGCGCCCTGCGCACCTCCTGGATCAGCCTGGCCTCGTTCTTGGCCGAGGCGAGGCCGCCCTGGTTGCCGGAGGCCGTCCACGACTGGATGAACTCGGCGTCGAGCACCTGGGTGGCGCCGATGATGGCGACACGGTTGCCGTTGACGGTCGTCCGCCACGGCTTGTAGGCATCGGCCTCGTTCTTGCCGACGCCCACGACGGGGAATTTGGAGCGTTTTATAGCGGCGAGGGAGTCGGCGAGCCCGCTCTGCATGTAGTCCATGCCGTGGTTGTTGGCCATCGACGCGACGTCCACCCCGGCGGCCTTGAGCGCGGTCAGGGCGGTGGCCGGGGCGCGGAAGGTGTACTGCTTTCCGGGGGCCGGGTTGCCACCGGTGGTGATCGCGGTCTCCAGGTTGACCATCGCGAGGTCCGAGCGCCTGAGCACCCGGGCGATGGGACCGAGCGCGGTCTTGGGATCGGCGTTCAGCCGGGTTCGCAGCACGCCTTCGAAGTGCACGTCTCCACCGAAGGAGATGGTGTACGGCCGCCGCTCGGGCGTCGGCTTGGCCGAGGCGGGCGTGGTGGTCGGTTTCTCCGCGACGTCCGGCGGCGCGCCCGGGGCGGCCGACTCGGCCGCCGAGCAGGCCGCGAGGAGCGCGGCTGAGACGGTGATCGCGGTGGCGGCGGCGAGGCGGCGCGCAGAGTACGTGTCCATCGGTATCCGAGGATGCCATCTCATCGGCGGTCAGCGGGAGGACTCGCCCTATGAGATCGCTCTCCGCCAAACTTGGATTAATCGTATATTTGAATCATTCAGGTTTAGGACATAACGTGTGTCCATGCAGGACGAGGACCGGCTCCGGCAGGCGGGCCTGCGGGTGACCGCGGCCCGGCTGGCGATCATGCAGACCGTGCGCGAGGGCAACCACCCGAACGTGGACGCCGTCTACCGCGGTGTGCTCGACCGGGTCGGCCAGGTCTCCCTCCAGGCCGTCTACGACTCCCTGCACGCGCTACACCGGGCCGGCCTGCTGCGGCGGATAGAACCCGCGGGCAGTCCCGCTCGCTACGAGACACGAATCGGCGACAACCACCACCACCTGGTCTGCCGTCAGTGCGGGAAGGTCACCGACGTCGACTGCGCCGTCGGCCGTCCCCCCTGCCTCGACCCGGTCTCCGGCGCCGGATACCTGGTCGACGAGGCGGACGTCATTTTCTGGGGCGTCTGCCCCGGTTGTCGGTCCGAAGTCACTCGATGAAGAGAACCCCCGGAGGATCGCTTTCATGAGCATCAGGCCCGTCACCACAACCGACGCGGGCATCCCCGCGCCGAGCGACGAGCACTCGCAGTCGGTCGGCCCCAACGGCCCGCTGCTGCTGCAGGACCACTACCTCATCCAGAAGATGGCCCACTTCAACCGGGAGCGCGTGCCCGAGCGGGTGGTCCACGCCAAGGGCGGCGGCGCGCACGGCATCCTGCAGATCACCGAGGACGTCAGTCAGTACACCAAGGCGAGCCTGTTCACCAAGGGCAGGGAGACGCCCCTCTTCCTGCGCTTCTCCTCGGTCGCCGGTGAGCTCGGCAGCCCCGACACGCAGCGCGACCCGCGCGGTTTCGCGATCAAGTTCTACACCGACCAGGGCAACTACGACATCGTCGGCAACAACACGCCGATCTTCTTCATCCGTGACCCGCAGAAGTTCTCCGACTTCATCCACAGCCAGAAGCGCCGCGCGGACAACAACCTGCGCGACCACAACATGCAGTGGGACTTCTGGACGCTCTCGCCGGAGAGCGCGCACCAGGTCACCTTCCTGATGACCGACCGCGGCACCCCCGCCTCCTGGCGTCACATGCACGGCTTCGGCTCGCACACCTTCCTCTGGTACAACGCGAGCGGCGAGAAGTTCTGGGTCAAGTACCACTTCAAGACCGACCAGGGCATCAAGAACTTCACCGACGCCGAGGCGACCGCGGTCGTCGCGCAGGACGCCGACTACCACATCCGCGACCTGTACAACGCGATCAAGGCCGGTGACCACCCGTCCTGGACGGTGAACGTGCAGATCATGCCGTTCGAGGAGGCCGCCGGCTACCGCTTCAACCCGTTCGACCTGACCAAGGTGTGGCCGCACGCCGACTACCCCGAGATCACGATCGGCAGGTTCGTCCTCAACCGCAACCCGGACAACTACTTCGCCGAGGTGGAGCAGGCCGCCTTCGAGCCCGCCAACCTGGTGCCGGGCATCGGCCCGTCCCCGGACAGGATGCTCCAGGGCCGCCTGTTCTCCTACCCCGACGCCCACCGTTACCGCATCGGCGGCAACTACCTGCAGTTGCCGATCAACACGCCGAAGTCGCCCGTCCGCAGCTACAACAAGGACGGGCAGATGGCCTTCACCAACCCCGCCGACCCGGTCTACGCGCCGAACACCGTGGGTGGCCCCGCCGCCGACCCGACGCTGTTCGCCGGAGAGAACTACCACGTGGCCGGTGAGATCATCCGCTCCGCCTACACCCTGCACCGCGAGGACGACGACTACGTCCAGCCGCGCGCCCTGTGGGAGAACGTCCTGTCCGAGACCGACCGCGCCCACCTGGTGAGCAACGTCGTCGGCCACGCCTCCGCCCCGGAGGTCACCGCCGAGATGAAGAAGCGCGTCGTGGAGTACTGGACCAACATCCACAAGGACCTCGGCCAGGGCGTGGCCCGGGGCCTGGGCGTCACCGCCGAGTAGTCACCCCGTTCGTACGGCCCGTGCCCCCGCCGGGTGCGGGCCGTACGGCTGTCCCCCGACAACACGAAAGGGGCCTGTCCCGCCGTTGGGCAAGCCCCCGTCCTCTGCCGGACAGCCATCTCTCAGAGATCGAACTCCCCGCTCCTCACCCCGGCGACGAACGCGGCCCACCCGGCCCCGCCGAAGATCAGCACCGGCCCCTCGCTGTCCTTGCTGTCCCTGACCGCGAACTTCCGCCCGGGCAGGCGGGCGACTTCCACGCAGTTGCCGTCGGCGGCGCTCTGCCGGCTCTTCCGCCACACCGCCGCGGATAGGTCAATATCCGACACAACTCACCCCTTCTCCCTTAAGGGACCATAAGGCACCTTAAGGATGAAGGGGTGATGAAGAACTTGCAAGACATCAGGCAAGTCCTGACCGGGCACCTCAATCCGTGGATTCCCCGGTGTGCGATGATTCTCTCCCGCCCCACCGGCGGGCAGCCAATCCACCCGGTGGACGGAAATGATGAAAACGCAATGATCGCGGCGGGGGGCGGCTCCCGTTCTCACTCGTGAGTGCCGGAGCCGCTTCTGCTAGAGGTCGAACTCCCCGTCCTTCACGCCCCCGACGAAGGCCTTCCACTCCTCAGGAGTGAAGACGAGAACCGGACCGGACCGGTCCTTGCTGTCGCGGACCCCCACGTGCCCGCCGCCGAGGCTCGCCACCTCGACGCAGTTTCCCCCGGCAGCGCTCCGCGCACTCTTCTTCCACGTCGCAGCGCTTAGATTGATTGCGTTCATCGTTCTTTCCAGAAATGACGGTGAAGCGGCGGGCGAGAACCCGTCGCTATCTGTTCCAGTACTCGATTGTCTTTTTGATCAGCTCCTGTGACGCCGCCTCCCCGAGAGCGCGTTCCATCAGGTGGTCGAAAGCGCGTTCATACGCGTAGACGCTCTCCGCGTCCTCCACGAACTGTCCGCCGTGGAAGAACTCCAGATAGACGGCGTCGGGGAAATCGTCGAACGTCAGGTGCACGAACGCACCCGTGGACACCGGTGGTGGAACCTCCTGCGGGAGAACCCTCATCTCCACGTGCTCCAGCTCGGAGACCTCGATCAGGTGCACGAGCTGGTCCCGCATGACGCGGGCGTCGCCGTACTGGTTCTTCAGCACGGACTCATGGAACACGCTTATGTGAGTCAGCGGGTCGGATTCGTACAGCAAGGTGCGCTGCCGCGCCATCCGCACCGCGCTCCGGTCCTGGAGCCAGCTCGGCGGGAGCTGGTAGGCCCGCTGGCTGGCCGAGAAGATGCCCAGGGCGTAGTCCTCCGTCTGGAGGAGGCCGGGGATGATCTGAGGTTCCCAGTTCCGGAACGCGGTGGCCTCCGCCTCCATCCCGATGAGCGTGATGTAGTCGTCGGGAATGGAATTGCGATACCTCTCCCACCACCCCTTCTGCGCCGCGTCGCGGCGCAGGCCGAGCAGTTTCCCCCGCAGGACATCGTCGACCCCGTAGACCTCGGCCAGTGCTTCGACGTCCGCCTGACTGACCAGATTCTTGGCGTTCTCGATCCGGCTGATCTTGGCGGTCGACCACCCCAGGCGGTCGGACACCTCGTCTCCGGTCAGGTCCAGAGCTTCGCGAAGTCGGCGCAGCTCCATGCCCAGCCGGCGTCGGCGCAGCGCTGGACTACCGCGTTCCGGCATCACGACCTCCTCACCATGACGGGTAGGCGGGTGTCATGGCCTCAACAGGAACCAGAGGCATCGTAGTGCAAATTACACGGATCATTGCAGTGCATCTGAGGAAGTTTATTGCTTTTTTCCTTACAGCAAGCCTTGCAGGGAAATCTCTCCTGAGCGACTATCGGAACAGGAAGGTTCCCGGAAGATCGGGGAGAGCACCGGCGATCACCCGGTGGGGCGTCTTCGCGGGGCCTCTGTGAGCGGCGCGCGGGATCCGGCCGGGCGCGCATCCGATCGGCAACGACGCCGCGTCTCACGTGTCGGAGCAAACGGGGAGGCCACGAGGGGGAGCAGACCAGCCTGCCGGCGACCGTTCGGTGTCGCACGCGCCGCGAGGCGCCCGACGAGGCGCCACAAAGAACACCGGGCCGGCGGCCACCGACCCGGTTGGCACAAGAACTCCACGTCAAAGCCGCAGAAGGAGTTTCCTATGTCTTCCCACGGTACCAAGGGACTCTACGGAATCAAGACATCCTTCCTCGATCTGATCTACAGGGCCGACCGCGAACTCTGCATGGACCAGGATGAATGGGCCTACCGGCTCGGCTGGACCGTGACAACCGTCGGATTCGGCGCCCGGCGTTACCGGGACCCCCGATTCGACCTGCTCAAGGCGGCGCGGGCCACCGCCCCCGCGCTCGCCCTGGCCCCCGTCCCCGACGCCCCGGTGCCCACCCCCGGGCGGGAGGCGGGCGGCGATGCCCCGGCGTGATCTCCGCAACAACCGCTACGAGCGCGCGGACGACCGGCCGCTCCCCGGGGCGGGCCTGGCTGTCCGGCTGTGGCGATGGCGTACCGAGATCGCCCTCCTGGCCGGTGGCGGCACCGCCGCGGTGACCGTGGCCGGAGCCCTGCGCGACGGCGACCCCTGGCCGCTCCTGGTGCTGCTCGGCGCCACCGCCGCGCTCGCCACCTCCCGGTACGGGCGAAGCTGGTCGGCCGCGCACGCCTGGTGCCTGGTCTCCCGGCACCGTATCCAGAGGGTGTGCCTGGAGACGCGCATGCACACCCGGTCGGGACGGATCCCGCTGATCCTGTGGATCACCCCGTCGGCGGCCGGTGAGAAGGCTCTCGTCCTCACCAGGGCCGGGATCTGCGCGGAGGACTTCGCGGCCTTCTCCGGCGAGATCGCGTCGGCGTGCTACGCCCGCGAGGTGGTGGTCGCCCGGCACCGGCACCGGGCGCACCTGGTACTGGTCGAGGTGATCCGCCGGCCGGAGGGCCCCGGGCCGGTGGTGGGGCTCGACCGTTTCTACGGGCGGGCGAACTGGTCGACCCTGCACCCGAGCGGGGCGGCGCAGGAGGAGCCCGATACCGGTCCCGGCACCAAGCCCTTCCCCCTGGCCGCGTAGTCCGCCCCGGCTCCGCCTCCGCAGGACACCGTCCCTCTCCGCAGGCCGCCACCCCGGCCCGCAAGCCCGCACCCACCCGCAGGACACCGTCCCTCTCCGCAGGCCGCCACCCCGGCCTGCGAGCCCGCGCACCCGCAGGACACCGTCTCGGCCGCGCGGTTTCGCACGGTCCCACCCCCGCAGACCGGGCCGCCCGGGGTTCCCCCGGGCGGCCATCCGAGCCCCGGAGCACGAATTTCGGGGCTTCCCCTCGTCCGGGCCCGCGGCCATGATGAGTTCACTTGCCGAACTCAGGAGTGCCGATGAGAACAGCGCACCGGACCTGCCCCCTCTGCGAAGCCGTCTGCGGCCTCCGGCTCACCCTCGATGACACCGGGCACGTCACGTCGGTCAAGGGCGATCCGGACGACCCGTTCTCCCGGGGATTCATCTGCCCCAAGGGCGCGAGCCTCGGCCGCCTCGACGAGGACCCCGACCGGCTGCGCGCCCCGATGATCCGCACAGCCGGCGAGTGGCGTCAGGCGGGCTGGGACGAGGCGTTCCGCGCCGTCGAGGCGGGCCTGAAGGGTGTGATCGACGCCCACGGTCGCCAGGCGCTCGCCGTCTACGTCGGCAACCCCAACGCCCACTCCATGGCCGGCGCGCTGTACGGGGCGCCGCTGATCCGGGCCCTGGGCACCCGCAACGTCTTCTCCGCGAGCACCGCCGACCAGATGCCCAAGCACGTCGCCTGCGGCCTGATGCTGGGCGACCCGCTGGCCGTCGCGGTGCCCGACCTCGACCGGACCGACTACCTGCTGATGCTGGGTGCCAACCCGCTGGAGTCCAACGGCTCGCTCTGCACCGCCCCTGACTTCCCCGGCCGCCTCAAGGCGTTGCGCGGACGCGGCGGCAAGCTCGTGGTGGTCGATCCGCGCCGCACCCGGACCGCCGCCCTCGCCGACGAGCACCTGTTCATCCGGCCGGGCACCGACGCCTACCTGCTGTTCGGCATCGTCCACACCCTCTTCGCCGAGGACCTCATCGCCGTCGGCGTCGAGGTGGGCGGGCTGGCGGAGGTCAGGCGGCTGGCGGAGGACTTCACCCCGAAGACGGTGGCGCCCGTGTGCGGCGTGCCCGCCGCGGAGATCGAACGGCTGGCACGCGAGCTGGCCGCGGCGCCCACGGCCGCCGTCTACGCCCGCATCGGCACCTGCACCGCCGAGTTCGGCACCGTCGCGCAGTGGCTGGTCGACGTCGTCAACGTCCTGACCGGCAACTTCGACCGTCCTGGCGGGGTCATGTTCGCCAAGACCGCCGTCGAGAACGGTCGCAGGAGCAAGCCGTACGTCACGGGGCGCTGGCGCAGCCGGGTCCGCGGACTGCCGGAGGCCAACGGCGAGCTGCCGGTGGCCACGCTCGCCGACGAGATCGAGACCCCGGGCGAGGGGCAGGTCAGGGGCCTGGTGATGGTCGCGGGCAACCCGGTGCTGTCGGCCCCGAACGGTCCTCGGCTGGACCGCGCCTTCAGCGGCCTGGAATTCATGGTCTGCGTGGATCCGTACCTGAACGAGACGACCCGCCACGCGAACGTCATCCTCCCGCCGCCCCGGGTGATGCAGTCACCGCACTACGACCTGTCGCTGCTCTTCGTCGCGGTGCGCAACTACGCGAGGTTCTCCCCGCCCGTGCTGCCGCTGGAGCCGGGACGGCCGTCGGAGGCCGAGATCCTGGCGCGGCTGACGATGATCGCCTCCGGGCAGGGGGCGGACGCCGACCCGGCCCTGCTCGACGAGCTGATCCTCGACCAGATGCTCCGCAAGGCCGTCGAGACGCCGGGCTCGCCGGTGGAGGGCAGGGATCCGGTGGAGCTGCGCGCCTCACTGGACGGCGGCAGCGGGGCGGAGGCACGCCTGGACGCGATGCTCAAGCTCGGCCCGTACGGGCTCTCCCTGGCCGAGCTCCTCGCCAACCCGCACGGCGTCGACCTGGGTCCGCTGCAGCCGAGGCTGACGGAGATCCTCCGCACCGCCTCGGGCCGGGTGGAACTGGCCCCGCCCCAGCTTGTCGAGGACGTCGCCCGGCTGCGCGCGCGGCTGGCCGCGCCGCCGACGGGGATCGTGTTGATCGGCCGGCGTCACCTGCGCTCCAACAACAGCTGGCTGCACAACGTGGAGCCCCTGGTCGGCGGTACCAACCGGTGCACCCTGCAGATCAACCCGCGCGATGTGAGCCGGCTCGGGCTCGGCGAGCGCGCCGTGGTGCGATCGGCCGCGGGAGAGCTGGTCGTCCCGCTCGAACCCACCGAAACGATCATGCCGGGGGTGGTGAGCCTGCCCCACGGATGGGGGCACGCCGGGACCGCGCAGCAGATCGCGGCCGAGCACGCGGGGGTCAACGCGAACACGCTGACGGATGATTCCGTCATCGATGTTCCGTCGGGAAACGCCGTGTTCAACGGGGTTCCGGTCACACTCGGCCGCGCATGATCCCATGATCACTCGGAAAAGGAGGACCGACGCGCACTAGGCTTGCGCGGGTGACCATCCCTCCAGCACAGGACCGCCTGCACGCTCAGCTCGCCTTCGCCATGGAGATCGACAAGCTCCGGCGCATCGTCCGCCGCAACACCCTCATGGACGGGTCGCGGCGCGAGAACGACGCCGAGCATTCGTGGTACGTGGGCATGCTGGCGATGGTCTTGGCCGAGCACGCCCCACCGGGCACCGACATCGGCAAGGTCGTCGCGATGCTGCTCGTCCACGACATCGTCGAGATCGACGCGGGCGACACCTTCATCTACGACACCCCGGCGGTGGAGGCCCAGCTGGGCATCGAGCGCAAGGCCGCCGACCGGATCTTCGGCCTGCTCCCCGAGGACCAGGCCGAGCGGTTGCGCGCGCTCTGGGACGAGTTCGAGGAGCGCGAGACCCCGGAGGCGAAGTTCGCCAAGGCCCTCGACCGCATCGCGCCCATCATGGCCAACCACCACAACGAGGGCGGCACCTGGTCGCTCTACAAGGTGACGGCCGAGCAGGTGCTGGAGAAGGTGAAAATCATCGAGGACGGCTCGCCGACCCTGGGCGCCTACGCCACCGAACTCATCGCCCTCTCCGTCAGCCGGGGACATCTGGCGCGTGCATAACCCCTTTCCCGGGTAGGTCCCTATCGGTTGAGAAGGGGGCGATGGTGAAGGAAACAGTCAAATCAGGGCGCCGGACCTTGAGGAGTCTGATGCCTCCGGTCGACATCACCGACCGGATCGAGCAGTCGACCAGAGCCGACAGACCGATCCGGGTGCTGGCCAAGGCTGTGCGCCGGCGGATCGGCCCCGGATGGCTGCGCGATCTGCTGCACGGGGTTCCCCTCGGCAAACCCCTCCACCCACCGGTCGCCAACGTCAGCCTGGGATTATGGGCGGCGGCGGCGGTGCTCGACGTGACCCACTCCGACCCTCGGGCGGCGCGGGTGCTGATCGCCGGGGGGATCGCCACCGCGATGCCCGCCGCGGCGGCGGGGATCACCGACTGGTCCGTGCTCCACCGTGAGCAGCAACGGATCGGGTTCGTGCACGCCATCTCCAACCTGACCGCGTTCGGGCTCTACACCGGCTCGCTGGCGCTGCGGATGGCCGGGCGGGAGCGGATCGGTCGGATGCTGTCGTTCGCCGCGCTGGGCGCGTCGGGTGTGGGCGGCTACCTCGGCGGTCACATGGCCTACCGGCAGGCGGCCGGGGCGAACCACGCCGAGTCGGTCAGCCACCTGGTCCCGCTGGGCTGGCACGACCTGTGCGAGATCGGCGACCTGCCCGAAGGCCGGCCGGTGACCCGGCGGCTGGGGTACATCGACCTGTTCGTGCTGCGCGTCGGCGGGAACGTCACCGTGCTCGCCGACCACTGCGCCCACCTGGCCGGGCCGCTCCACCAGGGGCGCCTGGTCTCCGAGGACGGCATGGCCTGTGTGGTGTGCCCGTGGCACGGGAGCACCTTCCGCCTCGCCGACGGGGCGGTCGTGCACGGCCCCGCCACCGCGCCCCAGCCGTCCTTCCAGACCCGGATCCGCCGCGACGGCATCCTGCAGGTCCGTCCCGCGCAGACCTGACGGGCCGCCCTCCGGGAAACCGGGGGACGCCCGCTCCGGATCGGGCAGACCGTCCCGCCCGAAGCCCGGCGGGACAGCCCGGCGCGCACCTGGCGGGCCGATCCGCCCCCGTCAGGATCCCACCGCTCCGGCGCGAACCTGACGGGCCGATCCGCCCCCGTCAGGACCCCGCCGGTCGCGCGGCCCTACTCCTCCGGCCCGCCGTCCGCGGGGTGCTCGACCAGGGCCAGGACCCGGCTGGACATGAACCGGGCGGTGCGCACGGCCGTGCCGCTGCGGGTGACCTCGCTCACCTCGACCACGCCGCCGCGGCGGTTGGCGATCTCCACGCGGCGGCCCGCGCGGGTGGCGATGACCTCGTAGGTACGCGAGGTGTCCCCCGCGTCGATGACAATCTCGACCTTGTCACCCTTCATGCCTGTTTCATGCCCAAAAATCGACAGGTTTAGCTGGACACCAGTTTGATTATCGCCGCCACGCCGACGCAGACGATGAACGCGCGCAGCACCGGCGCGGGAAGCTTCCGGCCGACCTTCGCGCCGAGGAAACCGCCGATCGCGGCGCCCAGCGCCACCATGAGCACCGCCAGCCAGTCGATCTCCGCGATCACGATGAACAGCGCGGCGGCGGCCGCGTTGATCAGCAGCGAGAGCACGTTCTTGGTCGCGTTGATCCGCTGCAGGTCGTCGTCGAGGAAGCTGCCCAGCAGGCCGATGAGCAGCACGCCCTGGGCGGCGCCGAAGTAACCGCCGTAGATGCCGCACGCGAAGACGCCGATCCACAACCAGGGACCGCCGTGCGGGTGAGCGTGCTCCCGCCGGGCGCTCAGCCACCGGTTGAGCCTGGGCTGGATCACCACCAGCACGCAGGCCGCGCCGATCAGCACGGGCACGACGATGTCGAAGGTCTCCTCGGGAAGGTAGAGCAGGAGCACCCCGCCGATCAGCGCGGCGACGACCGTGGGGACACCCAGCCGGACCAGCCGCTGGCGCTGCCCCTTGAGCTCCGCGCGGTAGCCGAGCGCGCCGGTCAGCGATCCGGGGACCAGGCCGATGCTGTTGCAGACGTTGGCGACGACCGGCGGCAGTCCCAGGGCCACCATCGTCGGAAACGTGATCAGGGATCCCGAGCCGACGACGGCGTTGATGCCCCCGGCTCCGATTCCGGCCGCGAAGATCGCGACTGCCTCCCACGGCGTCATGCGCTACCCCTCACTCGTGCAGCTCGCGCCCGGGAACGGGTGCACGGCACTCACCGGATGCTAGGAGGAGATCAACAGCTATTCGGTGGCGGGGGTGTCCTTAACAGGCGATACAGGTCTGTCCTTAAGGTCGTTCCAGGGGAACCTGAAGTCTTCCCTGGGGAAAAGGTCACGGAGGCTCTCGACCGCCTTGTTCAGGTCGGCGGGGACGATCCACACCTTGTTGGCGTCGCCCTTGGCTATCTCGGGAAGCACCCGCAGATACTCGTAGGCGAGGATCTCCCGGTCCGGCCCGCCCTCGCGGACGGCACGGAAGACCATGCAGATCGCGTCGGCCTCGCCCTTGGCCCGCATCGCCCTGGCCTCGGCGTCGGCCTGCGCCCTGAGCACCACGGCCTCCGCCTCGCCTCGCGCCCTGAGCACCGCGGCCTGCCGCTGCCCCTCGGCGGTGAGGATGGCCGCCTGCTTCTCCCCCTCCGCCGCCAGCACCGCCGCCCGCCGGTCGCGGTCGGCGCGCAGCTGCTTCTCGATCGCGTCCTGGAGGGAGACGGGCGGGTCGATCGCCTTCAGCTCCACCCGGTCGATCCGGACGCCCCACACACCGGCGGCCTGGTCGAGCGCGCCGCGCAGCTCGGCGTTGATCTCCTCGCGCGAGGCGAGGGCGCGCTCCAGGTCCATCCCGGCGACCACGCCGCGCAGCGTGGTCACGACGAGCTGCTCGACGGCCAGCAGGAAGTTGGCGATCTCGTACGTCGCCGCCCGGGCGTCGACCACCCGGAAGTAGACGACGGTGTCGGCGGAGACGGCGAGGTTGTCGGCGGTGACCAGCGGCTGCGCCGGGAAGGAGACGACCTGCCGGCGCAGATCGACCGTCCCCTTGATGCGGTCGATGAACGGGACCACGAGGTTGAGCCCCGGGTCGAGCGTCCGGTGGTAGCGCCCGAGCCGCTCCACGACCCCCGCGGTGGCCTGCGGGATGACATGGACCGTCCGGTAGACGGCGAGCACCGCTATGGCCACGACGACGAGTGCTGCGATGAGCGATTCCATGAGACACCCCGGGCGGTCGAGTCACGTGGAGCTCTTGTCCTCGCAGGATATTTGCTTTTCCCTTGACCGGCCGTGGAACGACCGAAAGGACCTCAGAGCTGGTGTGCCCGGGCGTACCACCGGCCGTCGCGCCCGCGCTCCAGGGTGAGCGGGACGCCGAAGGTGTGCGAGAGGTTCTCCGCGGTCATCACGTGCTCGATCGGGCCCTGGGCCACCACCGAGCCGTGCCGCAGCAGCAGCGCGTGGGTGAACCCGGCGGGCACCTCCTCCACGTGGTGGGTGACCAGCACCATCGTCGGCGCCTTCGGATCCTGCGCGAACGTGGCCAGGCGGCGTACCAGATCCTCGCGCCCGCCCAGGTCGAGGCCCGCGGCGGGCTCGTCGAGCAGCAGCAGCTCCGGATCCGGCATCAGGGCGCGGGCGATCTGGACGCGCTTGCGCTCCCCCTCCGAGAGGGTGTTGAACCGGCGCCGGATCAGGTGCGCGCAGCCCAGCTGGTCGATCAGCTCGACGGCGCGCGTGACGTCGTGGGAGTCGTACTCCTCCGTCCAGCGCCCGAGGATGGCGTACGACGCCGTCAGGACCAGGTCGATGACCTTCTCGTCCGGCGGCACCTTCTCGGCCAGCGCGGCGCTCGCGAGGCCGATGCGGGGCCGCAGGTCGAAGACGTCACTCTGGCCGAGCCGCTCGCCGAGGATCTCGACGATGCCCTCGGTGGGGAACAGCATCGCCCCGACCACCTGGAGCAGGGTCGTCTTCCCCGCGCCGTTGGGGCCGATGACCACCCACCGCTCGTCCTCGTGAACGGTCCAGTCGATGTCCCGCAGCAGGGCCGCCCCGTCTCTGCGGACGGCGACGTCCTGTAGCCGAAGCACCTGACCGCCCATGCGTTACGCCTCCTCGTTATCGCTGGAACAAAACCTATTGCAGGACAAGCGCATATCGTGGATCGGTGCACCCTGATTCACCGATCTCGGCCACCCTGGTCTGCTGGGGCAACGCCTGGCTCGCCGGACAGGTCGGCCTCGACGAGGCCGCCGACCGCGTGGAGCGGCAGGGCGGCCCCCAACTCGTCGCCGCGGAGACCGGCGACACCCCCCTGCGCGGTTTCCTTGCCGAGCTGCGGATCGAGGGCATGACATCGCTGCGACTGGCCCTTCCCGTCGCGGGCGACCCGCTTGGGCTCACCGGACCGCCCCCCTTCAACTCCGCGGCCATCGAGGCCGGACAGGCGGCGATAGCCGTGCTCGGCGAGAGATGCCTCGGCATGGTCCCGGCAAAGGACCGCCGCGGGTCATCGTACGCCGGGGTTCGGTGGAGCGTGCTGGAGGCCCGGTGCGCGGCACCCGACCTGCCCTCGCTGGCCGAGGCCGAGCACGGCCTGACCCGCGCGATGCGCGCGGCGACCGACGCGCTGCTCGGGGTGGAGGGCCCGGCCCAGGGCCACCGGCGGCTGCCGGTCATGGACGACGGCCTGGCCCCCGGCTACCCTGCCCGCGCCCACCGGGTCGCCGCCCTGGCCGCGCGCCTGGACGCGGCGCTGCGCGTCGCCGACGACCGGGGCCTCACCTCCGGCCAGGTCACCGCCCGCGCGGAGGCCCTGCGCGACCTCGACCGCGCGGTGCGCCGGGCGCGGGTGGCCGCCCACCACGCCATCACCGAGCTCGTCTGAGCGGCGGCCCGGCCGCGCGGCCGCCTGCCCGAGTGGCCCGGGCGAGGGCCTCCACCCGAGCGGCCCGGCGGAACGACAGCCCGCCCGGGCGACCCGCCGAGAGCCGCCCGGCCGCGCGGGGGTTCAGGCCAGGCCGTTGCGCACCGCGTAGAGGGCGGCCTGGGTCCTGTCCTGCACGCCCAGTTTCATCAGCACGTTGGAGACGTGGGTCTTGACGGTCTTCTCGGCCACCGCCAGTTCCCTGGCGATCTCGCGGTTGGACCGTCCGGACGCGATCAGCGCCAGCACCTGGCGCTCCCGGTCGGTCAACGGCGCCACACGCGAGGCCGGGGAGGCGCCGGAGGAGAGTCCCGGACCGGGGGCCGGGCCGGACAGCATCGCCTCGGCGGCCTCGGGGGCCAGGAGCACCTGCCCGCCGTGGACCGCGCGGATGGCCTGGACGAGCGCTCCCGGGTCCACGTCCTTGTAGAGGAAACCCGCGGCCCCCGCGCGCATCGCCGGGGCCACGTCCTCCCGATCGCTGACGGAGGTCAGCACCAGCACCTTCGGCGAGAGCCCGCGCTCCGCCATCAGGGCCAGCGTGCCCAGGCCGTCGAGGACCGGCATCCTCAGATCGAGCAGCAGCACGTCCGGCGCGAGCGACTCCGCCAGGGCGACCGCCTCGGCGCCGTCGGCGGCCTCCCCGACCACGTCGAGGTCGTCCTGGAGGCCGAGGAAGGTGCGCAGGCCCTGCCGGACGACCGGGTGGTCGTCGGCGATCAGCACACGGATCATGTGGGCACCTCCATCCGGACAAGCGTTCCGCGGCCGGGCTCCGAGCTCACCCGGACGCTCCCGCCGAGGGCCTGCGCCCGGTCGTTCATCGAGGCGATGCCCAGGCCCCGCCCCGCCGCGGCGGTCACGTCGAACCCCGTCCCGTCGTCGCGGACCTCCAGGACGACGCGCCCACCCGCGCAGCCCAGCCGCACGTGGACCGTCCGCGCCCCGGAGTGCCGTGAGGCGTTGTGCAGCGCCTCCTGGGCCACTCTCAGGATCGCGACCTCCGTCGCCGGTTCGAGCTCGCAGACCGGGGTCTCCTCGAAGGAGAAGGAGGCCGGGTGGAGCCGGTCGAGCAGGCGTATGTGCTTTCGGAGCGTCTCGGCCAGCCCGTGCCGGTCGAGCTCCGCCGGGCGGAGCTCCACGATCACCGCGCGGAGCTCGGCCAGCGCCTCCCCGGCCAGCCGCTCCACCCGGTCGAGCTCCCGCAGCGCCCGGTCGGGGTCGCGAGGGACCAGCGAGGCGGCGGCCTGGGCGGTGAGGCGGAGGGAGAACAGCTTCTGGGTCACCGCGTCGTGCAGTTCCCTGGCCATCCGGGTGCGCTCCTCCACCAGCGCGAGCTCCCGGCCGCGCTCGTAGAGGCGGGCGTTGGTGAGCGCGATGGCGGCGTGCGCGGCGAACATGGTGAGCAGCCGCTCGTCGGCCTCGGTGAAACCGCCCGGGGCCCGCTTGTTGGACAGGAAGACGATGCCGAGCACCTGGTCGCCGTCGCGGATCGGCACCCCGAGGAAGTCCTTGAGCACGGGGTGGGCGCGCGGCCAGTACTCGAACCGGGGATCCCTGCGGATGTCGGGCAGCCGGACCGGCGTGCCCTCGCGCAGCATCGCGCCGAGCATGCCGTGCTGGCGGGGCATGGGCCCGATCGCGTCCCACTGCTCGTCCGAGATGCCCTCGGCGACGAACTCGGCGAACGCCCCCTGGTCGTCCGGCACGCCCAGGGCGGCGTAGCGGGCGTCCAGCAGCCGCCGCGCCGAGCGGACGATGACCTGAAGCACCTCCCGGACCGACAGGTGCCTGGTCACGGCCAGCACGGCGGAGCTCACCGCGTGCAGGACGGCGTCCCGGTCTTCGCCGTCGGAGGTCCGCGCAGAGGTCACGGAAAAACTCTAGGCGCCGGTGGACGCCGCCGGGCTCCCCCATCGGTCCTAGGTCCATCAGCCCACGGCGGACCCGGTCCCCCGGCCGATGCGCGCGCGACCTGCGGTTCCTACCGTCGGGGCATGACGAACACCGCACTCATCACCGGCGCCTCCCGCGGCCTCGGCCTGGCGCTGGCCCGCTCCCTCGCCGCCGACGGCTGGGGGCTCATCCTCACCGCGCGGGATCCGTACGCGCTCGATCCCGTCGCGGACGAACTCGGCGCCCTCTCCGTTGCGGGGAACGTCGCCGACCCGGCCCACCGGGAGCGGCTCGCCCGCGCCGCGCTGGACCGCGGCGGGCTCGACCTGCTGGTCAACAACGCCTCGGGGCTGGGCGCCGTCCCGCTTCCACCGCTGGCGACCTATCCGGTCGACACGCTGGAGGAGCTGCTGCGGGTCAACGTGCTGGCTCCGCTCGCGCTGATCCAGGCGACCCTGCGGGGGCTCAGGGAGCGGCGCGGCGCGATCGTCAACGTCTCCTCGGACGCGGCGGTGGAGGCGTACGAGGGCTGGGGCGGGTACGGCGCGACCAAGGCGGCCCTGGAGCGGCTCTCGCACGTGCTGGCCGTGGAGGAGCCGGACGTCGCGGTCTGGTGGTTCGACCCCGGTGAGATGCGCACCGCCATGCTCGCCGACGCGGTCGGCCCCGAGGAGGCGGCGGCGGCCCCGACCCCGGAGACGGTCGTGCCCACGCTGCGGCGGCTGATCGCCGAACGTCCGCCCAGCGGGCGGGTCAAGCACCGATAAGCGGATGGGAGGAGAGTCGTGAACGCGACAGACGCCATGGCCGCCGACTTCGAGCTCCCGCGCGAGCTGGAGGCGCACGAACCGCCCGAGGCCAGAGGGCTGGCCCGCGACGGGGTGCGCCTGCTCGCCTCGCACCGCGACACTGGGGAGATCGGCCACCACACGTTCGCGGACCTGCCGGACCTGCTCCGCCCCGGCGACCTGCTGGTGGTCAACAACTCCGGGACGCTCCCGGCCGCGGTCCGCCTCGACCGGCTCGCGGTGCACTTCTCCACCGAACGCGAGGACGGGACCTGGCTGGTCGAGCTGCGCCGGCGCAGGGAGCGGCGGGTGCCGGAGGGCACCGGGCGGGGGCCGCTGGAGACCGAGGAGCCGGAGGCGGCCGGCGAGCCCTACCCGGGCGGCGCGGACGGGGAGTGGCTGCCGCTGCCCGGCGGGGCCACGCTGCGGCTGCTGGGGCGGGAGACTCCCCGCCTGTGGCGGGCCGCGCTGGACCGCGAGGTTCCCGGGTACCTGCGGCGGTACGGCGTGCCCATCCGGTACTCGTACGTGGAGCGGGACTGGCCGCTGGCCGCCTACCAGACCGTGTTCGCGGTGCGCCCGGGGAGCGCGGAGATGCCCAGCGCGGGCCGGCCGTTCACCACCGGCCTGGTGACCGCCCTGGTGTCGCGCGGGATCGGCGTCGCGCCGATCACCCTGCACACGGGGGTGGCGTCACCCGAGAAGGACGAGCCGCCCTACCCGGAGCGGTTCGAGGTGCCCGAGGGCACGGCCCGGCAGGTGGAGCTCGCGCGCGAGTCCGGCCGCAGGGTGGTCGCGGTCGGCACGACCGTGGTGCGGGCGCTGGAGACGGCCGCGCTGGCCACCGGCCGGGTGCGGGCCGCACGGGGCTGGACCTCGCACGTCGTGACCCCCGGGACGGGGGTGCGGGCGGTGGACGGGCTGCTCACCGGACTGCACGAGCCGCGCTCCAGCCACCTGCTGATGCTCTCGGCGATCGCCGGGCGGGAGCTGCTGTCACGCTCCTACGCGGAGGCGCTCAGGCAGGGGTATCTCTGGCACGAGTTCGGCGACGTTCATCTCATCACCGGCTAGCCGGGACGGCCGTCAGGTCACCGCACAGTCAGTCACAAGGGGTTTCCAAGTCGGACGTCGCATGCTTGTCTTCGCACCCAACGGGGGATCACCGAATTCCGACTGGAGTAAGAAATGCGCCGGCACCTGACCGCGTTCGCCGCCCTCGCCGTGGCGGGGGGCATGCTGCTCACCCCCGGAACCGCGCACGCCGCGGCTCCGCAGGCCGCCCCGCAGGGAGCTGCGGCCCAGGCCGACCAGCCCCTCTCGCCGCTGAAGACGACCGTCAACTACCCGAAGGTGACCTGGCCGGGCGACCCGATCTACTACACGCTCAAGATCAAGAACGTCGGCAAGTGGTACACCGACATCGCCTACGTCGGCGGCTACCTGCCCAAGCAGGTCTCCAAGGTCCGCATCGTGAGCAAGCCCCGCGGGGCGTACTGCGAGGTCACCGGCCGTGAGATCGGCTGCCTGCTCGACACCCTCAACCCCGGCAAGTCGACCACCCTCAAGGTCAAGGCGTGGGTGAACCGCAACGCCCGCGGCACCGCCGTCGCCGAGTTCGGCTCGGCCTCGATCGACGTCCCCGCCGGTGGGCTCGGCACCTTCAACATCCACGGCATCGACGTCGGCACCGACATCAAGTACGTGCGGGTGAAGACCAAGGTCCTCCGCTAGTCCCCGCCCCTTTCCCCGGGAGGCTCTCTCCGGCGCGTCCGTGAGAGACCTCTCCGGCGAGGACTCGGAGCGCCCGGAGACCGTCCGCGCGGGGCGGCCGGTCGGTGCGGGACCCCGACCGCCCGGCGCGGTGCGATCCGGGCGCTCCGACTAAATCCAGAACGAAATTTAATTTCTCTATACATCCGAATATGTGATAAAACGCTGCGGTATTTCCGGGGCGTTCCGAGCGTCCCCCGACTCACCGACTGGGAGACGTTTGATGCGCCACCCGATCTCCAAGATCGCAGCCCTCGCCCTGGTGGCCCCGCTGGCCGGCGGCATGCTTTTCACCGCCCCCGCCTCCGCGGCCCCCGCCCAGGCCCCCGCCTCGGCCGCCGCGACGGCGGACGAGCCGTACTCCGCCTTCAAGGTCAGCGTCTCGGCGCCGAAGAAGGTCAGGGCGGGCGGGAAGATCACCTACACGATCAAGGCCGTCAACGAGGGCCCCCACCTGGCCGACACGTTCTACATGGGCGGCCTCGTGCCCAAGGGCTCCAAGATCACCGCGATTCACGCCCCCAAGGGCACCGTGTGCGACAACTACAGCGACGGCTTCTGGTGCTGGACCCCTGACGCCCTCAAGGTGGGCCAGTACGAGGCCATCCAGGTCACCGTGAAGCTCGGCAAGAAGTCCGGCAGGACCGCCGAGGCCATCCTGGGCGTCGACACCTACGACGTGCCGAACGGGGCGGAGAACCTCTCGCGGGACGAGTACGAGCGCATGGGCATCAAGGGCTGGTACTTCGTGAAGAAGGTCAAGACCAGGATCGTCCACTAGCCGCACCGCACGAGAGCCCCGTCCCGCCTCGGAGACGGGGCTTTTCGCGTCCCGGGCACCCGGCCGGCGACCGCTCGGGGCGCGAGGAGTCCGGACACTTCCTGACCACATCTAACCCTTTTGTACGAATTGCCCTATTAGGTGAGCCGTGCCGTCTTTTTATGGCGCCCGGGGAAATAATCCGAGCCCTCCGGATGAACTTTCCCTTCCCCGCAAAACGGTGACCCCCGAGGCCCTTCCCGGTGAATTCCCGGGAACGTCACCGGCCAAGAGTGCGGGCAGCCTCATATGCGCCGCGAGCCCGGACCGGGCAGGATCTCCCCATGACACGTTCCGGAGGCCGTGCGATCCATGGCTGAGCTGAGAGTCGTCCTGGCCGAGGACCACTACCTGGTACGCGAGGGCACCCGCCGCCTTCTGGAGGCCTCCGGGGAGATCTCGGTGGTCGCCGCCGTGGGCACCGCCGACGAACTGCTCGACGCCACCCGGCGGCTCCGGCCCGACACGGTGGTGACCGACATCCGGATGCCCGGGTCCGCCGGGCTCGTACGCCCGGGGATGGAGGGCATCGACGCCGCCCACCGGGTCCGCGCCGAGTCGCAGGACGTCGGGGTCGTGGTGCTCTCCCAGTTCTCCGACGCGATGTTCGCCCTCGACCTGTTCAAGGACGGCACCGAGGGACGGGCCTACATGCTCAAGGACCGGGTCGGCGACATCGACGAGCTGCTCGGCGCGATCAGGTCGGTGGCCGAGGGCGGGTCGGTGATCGACCCCAAGGTGGTCGAGGGGCTGCTGGCCAAGCGCGGGGTGCGGGGCAGTCCGCCACCCGCCGAGCTGACGCCCCGGGAGCTGGACGTGCTCAGGGAGATGGCCCACGGCCTGTCCAACGGGGGCATCGCCCGAGCCCTGCACCTGTCGGTCTCCGCGATCGAGAAGCACGTCAACTCGATCTTCATGAAGCTGGCCCTGGAGAACAGCCCCGACACCCACCGCCGGGTGGCGGCCGTCATCGCCTACCTGGGATCACCGGGTCAGTCTCCCGATTGAGGAGACCGGCTCGACGGGCCGGTCCGGGCCCGGCGCTCCGGCCGGAGCGGGTGCCCCCGTCCCGCGGAGGCCGGCCCCGGCGGCGGTGCTTCCAGGGTGCTTCCAGGGTGCTTCCAGGGTGCTTCCGGCGTCACGGCGTGGCCCCCGCGGCGAGTCGCCGGTCGCGGTGGAACTCGGCCGCGAGCCTCTCCTCCAACGCCTCCGGATGCATGACGACGGCCGAGGGAGGGATCTCGCCGGGGCCGCGCGCCGCGATCCGGAGGCCGATGCCGGCGAACCACCCGGCCAGTTCCGCGAACGTCTCGTCGCAGTCGCCCGCGCAGTCGGCGACCAGCGCCTCGGCGAGGGTCCTGCCACGCGGGGCGAAGAAGGCGCCCTCGCTGTCGATCGCGACGATCGGGGGCGGGTCGGCCCGCTCGTCCGGGTGCAGCCAGTAGCCGTACACGCCCGGGCCGAGCGTCGCCCCGGTGACCGCGGACACCACGGGGAACAGGTGGCGGAGCATCTCGTCGAAGCAGCCCGCGTATTCGCCGAACACCGGGTGGCCGCTTCCCGGCCCCAGAACGTCGATCTCCAGCTGGTACGGGAGGTCGGCCTCCCGGCCCGGGGCGGCCCACACGGCGGCCAGGCGGAGCAGCTCGTCGGGGACCGGACGGTCGCCGAGCCAACGCCGGGCCCACTCGACGTACTCATGCTCACCGGGAGTCCGGAGCACCGCCTCTCCGTCACGGGCCACAACGTCCATCGTGCTTCCTCCGCAGGTGGGTTCCATGTCCCCATAGCCTGCTCAAGTCGCCTTGCGTAGCGCTTGCAGCCGACTGCGGGTCTTCACCGGCCCATGGCGAAGACGGACCGAGCCCTCCCCGTGGCCTGTCACCCGACCGTGCCGGGACGCCCGGCTCCTGCCGGAGCCGGGCGTCCGGCGGCGGTGCCCGGCCGACGTCCGGAGACAGGCCGCTAGAAGCGGCCCCAGTCGTCGGCCGCCGCGCGCCAGACGTCGATGTTGCGCGGGTCGACGGCCATCCGGCGGGGCCGGTGCGTCTCGTGCTCCTCGGGGGTGAGGACCCGGTGGCCGTCGCACAGCTCGTACCTGGGCCCGTGCTTGGGGTCGAACAGGTAGAAGGCGATCGAGGTCGACGCGGAGTGGTTGACCAGGTCCGAGGCGATCGGCACGTTCTTGTACAGCGCGCGTGCCCGGCCCCGCATGACGTGGTCGAAACTCTTCATCATGAAGCACAGGTGGGCGACGTAGTGCTCCTTGTTCCGCTGCAGGGCGAGGCTGTGGTGGTAGCGGTCCTCGCACCGCAGGAACACGGTGACGTCCCCGACGTAGTCGGAGGGCAGGAAGCCGAGCACCTTGGTGTAGAACTCCAGGCACTCGTCGTACTTGTCGGTGGCGATGAAGGGGTGCACGAGGTCGAGCGGGCGCAGCTCGACGAGGGGCGGCTCGGCGTACTCCTGGAACTCGGTGAACAGCTCCACGATCAGCCCGTTGGGGTCGCGCACGGCGAAGCCGCGCTCGCACAGCCCCTTCATCCTGTCGTGCAGCGGCAGCACCTCCAGCCCGGCCGCGGTCACCCTCTCCTGCAGGTCGTCGAGGACCTCGTCGGACTCCACGCTGAAGCCGACCGCGACGGTCTTCGACGTCTCCAGGTCCGGCGCGCTGAGCAGTTCCACGCAGTGGTGCTCGATGTCGGCGCGCAGATAGGCGTACTCGTCGTTGTGCTGTTCGAGCTGGAGACCCACGTGGTACTGGAGGAACTCGATGGTCGCGGCCATGTCCGGCACCGCGATCCTCGCGTACTCCATCCCGAACGGCCCTCGGCGGCGGTCGTCAGCTGCCATGGTGGTCTTCCTCTTCCTTGTCGTGGGGCGTCAGCAGGGGAAGCTGACGATGGCCTGCCGCTCGATCACCGGCCGCCAGCGCAGCCGTACGAACTCCTCATGGGAGGGGCTGTGCAGGTAGTCCAGGAGATCCTGTTCGGAGTCGAACTCCACGACGAAGCCGTGCGTCATGCTCGTGTCGCGGGTGCTGATGTTG
Source organism: Streptosporangium fragile (assembly GCF_039534445.1). Classification (NCBI taxonomy): domain Bacteria; kingdom Bacillati; phylum Actinomycetota; class Actinomycetes; order Streptosporangiales; family Streptosporangiaceae; genus Streptosporangium; species Streptosporangium fragile. The sequence goes on from NZ_BAAAVI010000031.1 coordinate 26,835, forward strand.
GGGCCGCTGGCCCAGTTGCGCATCGCCGGATATCTGCCGGGGAACGTCTCTAGCTCCGCCAGGACCGCCGCCGCCGTCTCGGCCGGCACGTCCTCCCTGAAGCGGAACAGCAGTATGTGCTTGATCATCAGAGGATGAAGCTCAGCCGTGCGCCCGCGTCCATGGCCTCCATGGTGGGGATCGACCTGCGGACCCGGAAGCGGAGCCCCTCGTCGTCGACGAGCAGGACGTGCTCGTAACGGCCGACGTAGGTGTAGGCGCCGCCGTCGCGGTAGCGGTGGACGATGAAGTTCGCCGCCACCCAGACCGTCGTGTCGCCCTGCTCCAGGATGATCACATTGGAGATCATCCGGTGGGTCCTGGAGTGCGGGTTCTCCGCGTGGGCCTTGCGGCTCTTGAGCCGCTTCACCCTGGCCCTGATGAGGTCGTAGTCGTCGCACATGAAGGACCCGGCCGAGGCGCTGTCCCAGCCCTTCCAGTCGGTGGTGACGACCTCCAGTCGCCCGCCCTCCTCGAAGAGGGTGAACCACTCGTCGAGGCGCCACTCGTCGAGCAGCATCGCCTCGCGGTAGAGGAAGTCCTCCGCCTCGGCTCGGGTGACGGTCCTGCTGCCCACGTTGCTCTCCCTTTCCACCGGCCCGGTCCTTACCGACGAGTCCACCCGCTCAGTCCTCACCGAGGACGGAGGCCCAGTGCCGCCAGAAGCTGCGCATGGCACCCTCGTCGATGGAACGGCCCTGGTTGCCCTTCTTCTCGTTGGCCATGCCGCGCGACATGTCGCTCCAGTCGTAGCGGGGGTCGGCCGAGTCGGCGGTCGCCTCGATCCCGCGCTGCACCGCCTCGTACGCCTCGATGTCGTCCGGCGTGGCCAGGCCGCCGGGGCCGACGAAGCTGACCATCGTCTTGATCCGCAGGGCCCGCACGTCGGCGGGCTCGTCCACCTCGACGAACTGCCAGGCCCGCACGTCCGTGCGGCCCGGCGCGACCGGTTCGAGCTGGCGGATGGTCAGCGCCTCCAGGTCGAACAGGAGCAGGTTGGGGAAGACGTAGAGGATGCGGCTGGCGTCGGCCACCTCCGCGGCGCGCTCGGGGCCCAGCCGGTCCTCCATCTCCTGGCGCTTGGCGACGATGCGCTCCTTCTCCGCCTCACCGAACCGCGGCTCCCACACCATGCCGATCCGCCCGTTGTGGCCGGTCAGGATGAGCAGCCCGTGGCCGTCGCCGAGGTCGTAGGCGTACTGGTCGTCGTCGGTGACGGCGAAGCCGGTCTCGCGCAGGTAGCCCACGAAGGTGTTGTGCGTGGGCGCGAAGTGGTAGCCGTCCATCGCGTTCTCGACCGCGAGCTTCCAGTTGCCCTTGACCGCGTACAGCTGCACGCCGGGCAGGGTCTCCATGCCCGCCGGGCCGATACTCGCGGTCAGCGACATGTAGTGCGCGGCCCGGCCGAGGTGCGTCATCAGGTCGGGTACGTCGGGGTCGAAGGCGATGAACACGAAGCCCTCGTGGCTCTGGATCCTGGGGACCGAGCGCAGCTTCATCGCCTCGCGGAAGGCCGCCGAGTCGGCGTAGGCGTCGTCGCCGGGCAGCGCCGCGAGGTCGCCCGAGTTGCTGAACGCCCAGGCGTGGTAGAAGCACTGGAAGAACTTGGTGTTGCCCTCGCTGTGGCGGCACAGGATCGTGCCCCGGTGGGTGCAGGCGTTGAAGAAGACCTGGATCTCGCCCGAGGAGTCGCGGCAGAAGATCAGGGGCCGGCCGCCGAGCGTCCGGGTCCTGAAGTCGCCGGGCTTCGGGATCTCCGTCTCGTGCCCGAGGTAGAGCCAGGTGTGCCCCCAGATGCGCGAGATCTCCGCCCGGAAGACCTCCTCGGACCTGTACGCGGACCGGTGCACCTTGAACGACAACGCCTCCTCGTCCTCCTCCACGAGGGAGGAGATCGAATACCCCTGTGTCAGCTGCGTCATCGAGGTGCCCAGCCTTCCTGCGGACCGTGAACGAGAATTCGAGATGCCATCTCGCTATGTGATGCTGCTACTGCGCCCTCACGGTGTCAAGAGCGAGCCTCGTCGCCGAAATCTTCGGTTACGCCCCGTTAACGGCGTCGCAACACTCCTCCAGTTTTCTCAGCCGGTGAAAGCGACGGATCCCCTGGAGGGACAATGCTCCACCCCAAGACCGGCCGTATCGACGGCGATCACTACCTTCCGACCAGCGCGGACACCTGCCTGTGGGGCCGGCTGCCCAACCGCCTCCACGAGCCGGTGCTGCGCGTCGAGTCCGGCGACACCGTCACGATCGACACTCTCAGTCACGAGGGGATCCTGGAGGACCAGGGCCGCGACCCGGTCTCGTACCTCGCCGGGTTCGGCGTCGGCGCCGACCGGGTGCTCACCGACGCCCGCGACCTGGCGGCCTCCGACGTCGCCCACGACTACGACGAGGACGGCCCGCACGTGGTGACGGGACCGATCTCGGTCGCCGGGGCCGAGCCGGGCGACGTGCTCAGGGTCGAGGTGCTCAGCCTGCTGCTCCGGGCACCGTACGGGTTCATCAGCAGCCGCCACGGGTACGGCGCGCTGCCCGGGGAGTTCCCCGAGACCGCACCCGACACCGGCCCGCTCGGGGACGGCCCCCGGGAGTACAACAGCGTCTGCGTCTTCACCGAGGTGGTCGAGGAGGCGGGACGCCTGCACGGGGTGATCCCGTTCGGCGCGGGGCGGGCGGCGCGCTTCCCGCTCGCGCCCTTCCTGGGCCTGATGGGGGTGGCCGCCGACACGGGCGACCCGGTCCACTCGGTGCCGCCCGGCTCCTTCGGCGGGAACCTCGACATCAACGAACTGCAGGTGGGGTCGAGCCTGTACCTGCCGGTCCAGGTTCCCGGAGCCGGGTTCTACGCGGGCGACCCGCACTACGCCCAGGGCGACGGCGAGGTCGCGCTGACCGCGCTGGAGGCACCGCTCCGCGCGACGGTGCGCCTGTCGGTGATCCCGGCCAAGGAGGCGGGGGCGCTCGTCGGCGCGCTGGGCGAGCCGTTCGCCGAGACCGCGACCCACTGGATCCCCGTCGGACTGCACACCGACCTGAACGAGGCCATGCGGCAGGCCGTACGGGCCGCCGTGAGCTTCCTGGAGCTCACCCAGGGGATGGAGCGCGCCAAGGCGCTCGCCTACCTCAGCGCGGCGGCGGACTTCGAGGTCAGCCAGGTCGTCGACTCGGTCAAGGGGGTGCACTGCCTGATCAGGAAGGCTGACTTCGGAGCGTAATCGTGTCACGAAGCGGGATGCCATCTCCGTTGACGATACGAATCTCTCACCGCTAGCCTGACCCCCAGACCTGGAGGCGCCCCGTCTCTCCCCGGCCCGATCCCGGAGGCGGAGCCGCCCCGCCCCTCCCCGAGGAGCCGCGCGATGAACCTGGCCATGCCCACCTCGGGCGTTCCGCTCCGGCTGGCGGCGCGCACGGCCCGGCCGGCCTTCCCGGACAGCGCGCCCGGCAAGGCCCCCGCACCCTCCCTCTGACCTGTCCCCCTACCGGGCGGCCATGCTCTGCAGCAACCGGGCCAGCAACCGGGAGAGCTGGTCCCGCTCGTCGTCCGAGAGCCCTCCGAGCAGCGCCTGGAGGCCGCGCACGTGGTCCTCGACGGCCTTCTCCACCAGGACGCGCCCCGAGTCCAGGAGCCGCAGGAGCACGCCGCGGCCGTCGGCCGGGTCGGGAACCCGGGCCAGCAGGCCCGCCGCTTCGAGCCTGTCGAGGCGGTTCGTGGTCGCCGCGGGCGAGAGCAGCAGCGACGAGGCCAGCGCCCCCGCGGAAAGCTCCGTACCGCGGCGGTACAGGGTCGCCAGGACGTCGAACTCGCCACGGTTGAGCCCATGGGGCCGCAGCGTGGCCGCCATGGCGGCGCCCGCCAGGGTATCGGCCCTGCTGAGCCGCCCGAACAGCGCCATCGGCCGGGCGTCGACGTCGGGCCGCCGCACCGCCCACTGATCGATCATCTCTCGTACGCCCAGGTCTGGATCGTTCACCGAAGTATTTTGACATCGAACCATGGGGCGGAGTCGTTTCCATGCCGAAATGATCAGGCGTCGGAAGGACCGCCGGCTCCGCGCGCCACCCGGACGGTCCGCGGCTTCCACACCGCGCCCGGCACAGGCGACCCGGCTGTGGCCGGAGGACCGCCGACCGGCGCCTCGGCGCTCCACGTGCCGGGGCGGGGCGGCTCAGGCCGGAGACCCCGGACCGGGAGCGCCGGACCGGGGTCGCACCCGGGGCGTGCCGGGATCCGGACCATGCCCGGGTACGCGGCGCCCGGGACACGCCCGGGTACGCGGGAGCCCCGGCCATGCCCGGGTACGCGGCGCCCGGGACACGCCCGGGTGCGCTCAGCCGCTCTCCGGCAGCCAGACGGAGTCCCGGAAGTCCGCGCGCGGCGGGCTGAAAACGTCGACGTTGACGCACGGGCCCTCGGTCGGCTCGACATAGTGCTCCGCGCCCCTGGGCACGAGCAACATCGAACCCGCCGACATCTCGTGCGGCACACCGTCGACGTAGTAGTTGCACCGGCCCTGCAGGATCAGCACGAGCTGGTCGAAGTCGTCGTGCCTGTGCGGGTTGAGCCGCATGCCGACGGCCAGCTCGTGCCAGGCGAGCATGACCTCGTCGGTGGAGTACACCTTGCGCAGGACACCCGGCCGTATCTGCGTGGCGGGGATGTCGTCCCAGTTGACGGCGGTGGCGTACAGCTGCTGATTGAACATGGTCATCCCTTCCACTGGGCCATCACCTCGCGTAGCGCCGATCCGAGAAGTTGCAGGTCCGAGCCGACGACGAGGTAGCGTGCCGCGCCGAGCCCGCTCCCGGCGACGGACCCGGTGTCCGCGCGGGCCACCCAGCCGCCCGGCGCCACCCCGGCGGACAGGGCCGTGCCGACGATCTCGCCGACCCGGGCGAGCAGCGCCTCCCGTCCGGGTAGCCCCATGCTGACGGCCAGGTCGGTGGTCCCGACGAAGGCCACGTCTAGGCCGGCCAGGAGCTCCGCCGTCGGGTCGGCGGTGACGGCGGTCTCGATCTGCCCGACGAGCAGGGGTGGATCGGCCGCCTCCGCCGCCAGGTAGGCCGCCAGGTCCACGGCGCCGAAGGCGGCGGCCGGGTGGGAGAGGCTGACGCTGCGCTGCCCGTGGGGGGCGTACCGGGTGGCGGCGATCAGGGCCGCCGTCTGCGCGGCGCCGGTCAGCGTCGAGAGCTGCACCCCCGCCGCGCCCGCCTCCAGCACCCTGTTGATCAGCGGCGCCTCCACGGCGGGCACCCGGACCAGGGCCGCGATCCCGGTCGCGGCGGCGTGCCGCACCAGGGAGAGCGCCTTCTCCTCCGGCAGCGAGGAGTGTTCCAGGTCGACGACGACGAAGTCGAACCCGGCCTGCCGGGCGAGGTCCACGCAGTCGACGGTGGGCAGCTTGACGAAAGTGCCCACGACCCGGTCCCCGCCGGTCAGCGCGGCCCGCAGCCGCCGCCGCACGCCGGTGACCGGGGTCACCGGCCCCGATCCAGACCATGCCGGGGCGCCGTCTCCACCCGCCGTCACCGGCCCTGGTCCAAGCCACGCCAGGGCGTCGTCTCCACCCGCCGTCACCGGTCCTGGTCCAGGCCACGCCAGGGCGTCGTCTCCACCCGCCGCCCGCCGTGCAGGACGAGGGCCGGCTCCAGCCTGGGCGCCACGATGGAGTTGCCCGCCGCGTCGGGCAGGGTCGTCTCCGGGGTGTCCCGCAGCACCGTGACGTGCGCGGGGCCGCCCTCGGCGAGGGTGCCGTACCCCTCGGCGTCCAGCCCGAGCAGCCGGGCCGGGGCGATGGTCATCCGCGGCACGATCTCGTCCATCGACATGCCGAGCGCCCGCAGCTTGGCCGCGCTGGTGACCAGGTCGAAGACCGGCCCGCGCCAGTTCCGCCCGCTCGTGTCGGAGGTGAGCAGGTCGGGCAGGAAGCCCTCCGCGATCGCCTTCCTGGCGACCTCGAAGCTGAGGTTGCTCTTGCCGTGGGCGCTGTCGAAGAGCACGCCGCGCGCCCGGGCGTCGAGCACCTCGGCCAGGACCTTCCCGTCGTCCAGGATGCCGTGGGGCTTGCCGGTGTAGCAGTGGGCGACGATGTCCCCCGGGCGGAGCAGCCCGAGGACCTCCGGCAGCGGCTCCTCCGTCTCCCCGATATGGACCATCAGGGGGAGTCCCGCGTCGGCCGCGAGCTGCAGGGAGGTCTTGAGCAACGAGCGCCAGGCGGGGCCGACCACGTCCTCGGAAAGACGGATCTTGAAGCCCCGGACCACGTCCGGGTGCTCCCGCGCCACGGCCAGCGCGTCCTCGGGGACCAGCGTGGCCGGGTTGAGCAGTTCACCGAAACGGAAGTCGATCAGCCCGAGCACCGAGACGTTGAGGAAGTTGACCACGCGCATCTCGGCGGGCCGGACCACGAACCGTTCGAAGGCGGCGAAGGTCGAGGCGCCGGCCGTCCCGGCGTCGGCCGCGGCGACCACGCCGCGGCGCAGGTGGGCCTCGTCCGGCGGGGCGCCGACCTTGGAGACGCTCTCGAAGATGTGGGTGTGCGCCTCGACCAGGCCGGGCAGGACCCACGCGCCGGCGCAGTCGACGACCTCCCTGCCCCGGGCGGCGAGCGAGGGCGCGATACGTGCCACCCGGTCCCCGTTCACGGCGACGTCGGTGACCGTGCGGGTGCCCGCCACGGGATCGAAGACGGTGCCGCCGGACAGGACCAGGTCGAATGAAGTCTCGGTCATCTCTTGTCTTTCAGCTCGGGTGGACTCGGGGGACGCGGGGAACTCGGGAAGCGGGCGGAGCTCAGCGGAACCGGGTGCGCAACGGCAGCACCCCGGCGACGGACACCTCCACCTCGTCGCCGGGGCTCAGGAAGACCTGACGGTCCTGGCCCGTACCGGCCGGGGTGCCGGTCAGCACCACGTCTCCGGGCTCCAGTACGGCGAAACGGGAGATCCGCGAGACCAGCTCGGGCACGCTGAAGATCAGCTCCGCCGTGCTGGAGTCCTGCCGGACGGTCCCGTTCACGCTGGTGCTGACGGCGATGCTCTCCGGGTCGTCGACCTCCGAGAGATCGAGCACCGAGGCGCCGAGCGCGCCGAAGCCGGGGAAGCACTTGGCCAGGGTGGGGGTCCCGGTCGCGGCCATGACGTCGCGAGCGGTCATGTCGTTGGCCGCGGTGACCCCGGCGACGCCGTCCCACACCTCGCCGGGCGGGACGTGGTGCATCCGCCGCCCGATCACGAAGGCGACCTCACCCTCGTAGTCCACCTGACGGGAGCGATCCACCGGCAGCACCACCTCCTCCCCCGGCGCGGACACCGCCGAGGGCGGCCGCAGGAAGAGGATGGGGTCGTCGGGGATCGGCCGCCCGGTCAGACGCGCCTTGGACAGGTAGTTCAGCCCCACGCCCCAGATGGCCCCGGTGCGGCGCAGCGGCGCGCGGAGCTCGCCCAGCGGGATCCGGCCCCGCTCCCGCGCGGCCCGCGCGGGAGCGAAACCCTCGCCGGCGGCGAGCATGGCCGCCACGTCGGCGAAGGGCAGATCGAGCAGGACGGCGCCGTCACCGTCGAGCCGCGCCAGGCCCTCCGGCGTCACCAGCAGGTTCACGCCCCGGCCTCCCGAGGCGAAGGCCGGTCCCCACCTCGGGCACCGGCGTGGAGAACGGTCGTGAGAGCCGTGACGCTCCCCGCATGTCGCTTACCCATGCTTGCTCCTAGTCCTCTCGCCGCCTGCCGGGAACGGGGGCGGCGAGGGTTCACAGGGACGGTCTTCGATCGGGGCGTCGGACGGGCGTCCTCACCGGTGACGGGATCTCCACCGCCGCGCCAGGGCGGCCGGGCTTCACGAACGTACGAGGAACGCTCAACGTGTGTCAAGATGCGAAACCACATCTCGCATTGCGTCATATTACGGGCGTGTTGTGAAGCTTTCAGCGATGGGGTGGAGCCGCTGGGCAGGAGGCGTGATCAGCCGGTACGCGCGGCCCGCCACGTCCGGAGACGCGCCCCGGATGCGCGCGGGGACCACCACGTCCGGACGTGCGCTTCAGGCAGGTGTGAGCGCCCCGGGGACATCCCCGGGCGGGCGGAGACCTCCGCGGGTGCACCCGAACGCGGAACCACCGCGGGGAACCGCCGTGGGCACTCCGAGAGGAGCGGACACCGCCGGAGCCTCCCGGACGGACCCCGGAGGACCCGCTCAGACGGGCGCGACGCCGCCCAGCTCCCGCGAGAGGGCGCGGGCCACCCTGAGCAGAGCGTCGACGACCTGCCGCTCCAGGTCACCGGCGAGCGAGCTCACCGTGCCGACGACCGCCATCGCGGCCACCACCTGGTCGCCCTCGAAGACGGGTGAGGCGAGGACGCGCACCCCGTGGTCCACCGGCGAGTTGGCCGCGACGCCGGTGCGCCGGATCTCCTGCAGCAGCTCGCGCAGCTCCGGGGACGTCCGCAGCCGGCGCGCGAGCCCGGGGACCTCCCCCGGGGGCAGGTAGGCGCAGAAGACCCGGCCCTGGGCAGAGCGCACGAGGTCGAGCTGGGACCCGGTGCGCACGCTCAGCCGGATGTCGCCGACCGTGTTGTCCACGCAGCCGACGACCACCGGACTCTCGCCGTTCCAGACGCTGAGCACGACCGTCTGGTTGATCTCACGCATCAGCGTCTCGAGGTACGGCTCGGCCGCGGCGGCGATGGGCAGCCCGGCCCGCGCGGCGGCCTCCAGGCCGAGCAGCTGGGGACCGAGGGAGTACAGCGCGCTGTGCGGGTCGTAGCGGAGCAGGTTGGCCGCCCGCAACGCCCTGGCGTACCGATGGGCCGTGGGCTTGCTCACCCCCAGCCGCGCGGTGATCTCGTTGAGGTTGAGGTAGGGGCGCTCGACGGTGAAGCTGCTCAGGATGAGCGCGGCGCGCTGCACCGTCTGGATGGCGGGCGCCTCGTCCGCGGCGTCGGCGCCGCCGAGGTGTGCCTGATCCGCCGCCATGCCGACTCCTCAGCGCGAAACCGTGTGCTGGTACCGGACGGGACTCTACCGACTGCGGAACCCCGGCCGCATCGGAACTCAGGCCGCATCGGAAGAGTGGCCGGGCACCGTGTCGAACGCCGGGTTCACCAGGGGCGCCAGATTGTTGACCGCGGCGGCGGCCTCACCGAACCCGACTGAGATCAGCCTAACCTTTCCGTCGTAGTCGCTGATGTCACCGGCGGCGAAGACCCGGGGCAGGCTCGTCCTCATGGACCGGTCGACGAGCACATGCCGCTTGCGCAGTTCCAGGCCCCACTGCCGGATCGGGCCGAGATCGGCGATGAAGCCGAGCGCCGCCACGACCGTCTGGGCGGGCAGCGCGACGCGGTCGCCCTCCTTGACCCGCTCGACGACGACCTCGCCGACGTGGGGCTCGCCGCTGATCTCGGCGACCTCGTACGGTGTCAGCACCCGCACGGACGACGCCCGCAGCGTGGCCACGCTGCGCTCGTGCGCGCGGAAGGCGGGCCTGCGGTGCACGAGCGTCACCGAGCGCGCCAGCGGCTCCAGGGCGAGGGCCCAGTCCACCGCGGAGTCGCCGCCGCCGACCACCACCACGTCGTGGCCCGCCACCTCGTCCAGTCTGCGGACGAAGTAGCGCAGGCCGCGGCCCAGGTAGCCGTCGCCCACGGGCAGCTCCCGCGGGGTGAAGGTGCCGATACCCCCGGTCAGGAGCAGTGCCTTGGCACGCACCCGGGTGCCCGCGTCGGTGACGACCTCCACGGAGTCCTCGCCGTGCCACAGGTCGAGGGCGCTCTCGCCGAGCAGGAAGAGCGGATCGGCCTGCGCCGCCTGCGCCACCAGCTCGTCGATCAGCCGCTGTCCCTTCACCGCGGGGAACCCGGCGACGTCGAAGATCTCCTTCTCCGGGTACAGCGCGGAGATCTGGCCGCCCGGCTCGGGCAGTGAGTCGATCACGGCGACGGACATGCCGCGGAAACCCGCGTAGTACGCGCCGTACAGCCCCGACGGGCCCGCCCCGATGATCACCAGGTCGACATCGTGCACCGTCATGATCCGTCACCGGAGCCGACGGCGGGATGGTCCCGGCCGGTCCGCCCCACCTTCCTGGCGCCTCCCGGCGAGCCCAGTCCGGCGAAGAACCCGGCGTTGATCTCGGCGAACCGGGCCGCCTCCGCCGGGAGGTCGTCGTGATGGAAGATCGATGTCACCGGACAGACCGGCTCGCACCGGCCGCAGTCCACGCACTCGTCCGGATGGATGTACATCATCCGGTCGCCCTCGTAGATGCAGTCGACCGGGCACTCCTCGACACACGACCTGTCCTGCACATCCACACACGCGTCAGTCACGACGTAGACCATCAGTCCTCCCTCGTCGTCAACGTGGGGGAACAGTAGGAGCCGCTCGCAAAGCTTGTCAATATACGAGATGGCGTCTTGCATGGAGTTAACATGTGGGCATGACAACCGACGCCCTGCGGCACCTGCGGCAGACCGCCGCCGCCGCGATCTCCGGTGATCTGATCGTCGAGGCGATCCGGGTGCTGGCCGAGGGCCCGAGCCGCCGGGGACGGGAACGCGCCACCGCGATCCGGCTGGCGGCGTGGGCGCGGAGCCGGTGGCCCGAGCTGCCGTGGCATGTCGAGGAGGTGGGAGACGAGGGGGCGAACCTGACGTCCACCGCCGGTGACACGGGGCCCGAACTGCTCGTCTACTCCCATCTGGACACCTCGCTGTCCGGCGACATCGCAGACGACCGGTGGGCGACCGGGATCGACGAACCGGTCGCGCCGCTCTCCCTGGATCCGGTGTCCGGCCTGCTCAGCGGCTTCGGCCTGGGCGTCGCCCGCGCTCCCGCCGCCGCGGCGCTGGCGGGGTACACCGCCGCCGCGGCGGCGCTCCGGCACGCCGGCCTGCCGCACCGCCTCCGCCTGCTCCTGGCGGGCGGAGGCACCCACTCGTCGCCGTTCGCCCGCCGGGAGCGGGCGGAACCGACCGGCATCGGCGAACACCTCCGGTCACACCCTCTGCCCGCCGCGGCCGTGGTCGCCAAGTGCGGCCCGCACGGCGTCCTCCACGAGGAGCCGGGGGCGGTCTTCCTGCGCGTGCGGCTGGGCGGCGCCTACCGGCCGGTGCTCGCCCGGGACGACACCGGCGGGCTCCTCGCCAACGTGGGCGTCGCCACCGCGATCCTGGAGGCGTGGCGGGCCGAGCACCTGGCCGCCAAGGCCGGTGCCGGGCACCAGCTCGCCGCCGAGGTCGGCATCGGCGCGATCCGGGGCGGGATGCCGGAGAAGCCGGACCTGCTGCCCGGCATCGTGGAGCTCCACCTCTACCTGGTCGCCGTCCCCGGCGACGACCCGGACGAGATCGCCGGGACCGTGCTGGCGCGGCTGCGGGCCGGGATCGCCGGCGGGCCACTGGCCGGCTCCCGGGTGGCCGTGGACGCCCGGATGGTCCACCCCGCCGGGGTGACCCCGCCGGACGCCCCGGTCATCCGTCAGGCGGTCGCCGCCTGGCACGACGAGCACGGGGAGCCCCCGCCCGCCGTCTCCGGCTGGAAGGGCTCGACAGACGGGGTGGTGCTCCGCGGCAACGGGATCCCGACCGCCCGGGTCGGACCGGTCGTCGCCGCGGACCCGGCCGACCCCCGGCGGGATGTCTTCGCCCTGGAGACGCTGTCACGCTTCGCGCGGCTGTACGCCGGGATCGCCCTCCGGCACGCGCTCGGCGAACGGGCCATCGACATTAAGCGTTTTGGATGACAGGATGGTGTCTCACAATACAAAATGTTCGCCCGACGATGTGCCTCCATACACAACCCGAAGGAAGCGACATGGGTGACGACAGCGCGCCTACCCGGCAGGGTGCCGCCGGCGAGAACCGAACTCCGGCGATCCAGACAGTCCAGCGGGCCGCGATGATCCTCAGCGCGTTCACGGTGAGCCGCCCGCACCTGACGCTCAACCAGCTCACCGCCAGCTTAGGGACCAGCAAGGCCACCGCGCACCGATACACCAAAGCCCTGCGCGAGAGCAACCTGCTGCGCTACGACGAGCGCGAAGCGCTGTACTCACTGGGCCCGCAGATCCTGACACTGTCCGCCGCCGCCCGCGTCGGCATGCCCGTGATCGGCATCGCCGGGCCGTACATGCAGCGGCTCGTCAGGGAGATCGACGAGACCGTCGTGCTGAGCGTCTGGGACGGCGACACCGCCGTCGTCGTGCGCGTCGACGACAACACCGACCGCACCATAAGGGTGAGCGTCCGCATGGGCTCCCGGCTGTCGAGGACGGAGTCGGCCCAGGGCCGGGTCTTCTGCGCCTTCCTGCCGCCGGAGGAGGTTCCCGGGCTCGAAGAGCAGCTGAACGCCTCCCCCGAACTCCGCCGGGAACTCGTGAAGATCCGCGAGGACAACATCTCGGCCAACACCCCGTCCGTCAACGGCGTGCGCAGCATCGCCGCCCCCGTGTTCCGCGGCTCGGTCCTCATCGCCGCGATGGCGATCGTCGGCACGACCTCCTCCGTCCCGGCGGGTACCCACTCGCCGCTCGCCGAGGCGCTCAAACGGACCGCGGCCGAGGTCACGGCGGAGCTGGGCAGAGAGCAGACGTCTCCGGGCCAGTGACACGCCCGGCGCGGACGGTCGGGGCGGAAGAAACGCGATCGGCCGGGGCGGGAGAGACGCGATCGGCCGGGGCGGGCCGGGGAAACGAGGCGTTCGGCGACGCTCGGGGCAGACCGACCGAGCGGGACGTCCGGAAATGCTCAGGACAGACCGGCGGAACGGGGCATCCGACAACAGTCGGGGCAGACCAGCCGAACAGGACGGTCGACAACGGCCAGGACAGACCGGCCGAACAGCGCATCCAAGAACAGCCAGGATAGACCAGCCGAACAGGGCGGTCGAGAACGGCCGGGACGGGTCGGTCGAGCGTGACGTTCGCGGCTCAGGCGGCGACCGGGACGTCGTGCGCGACGCCGGTGACCGTCACCGAGGCGACGGACGACTCGGCCGCCCAGGCCAGCGCCCTGCGGTCGCGCCCCCGGACCTCGGGCAGCACCGTCACCTCCACCGTGAGCCGCCGCATGGCGACCACGCGGCGCACCGAGGCCCACAACATGTCATCCCCGACGAAGGCGGACCCGGTCGCGGGGACACCGGCCGGTCCCAGGTACCTGAGCGCCACCGGCCTGACCGGGGCTCCCGCGTCCAGCGCCGCCTGGAACACGGCCGGGCGGAAGGCACCCATCTCCCTGCCGCACCACGTGGTCCCCTCGGGGAAGGCCGCCACCGGATGACCTCCGGCGAGCGCCGCGGCCATCCGGTCCACGGCGCCGGGCAGTGCGAGCAGCCGCTCCCGGTCGATGAACAGCACCCCCGCGGCCGCCGCCAGCACGCCGATGAGCGGCCATCTCAGGACGTCGCGCTTGGCCAGCAGACGGCACGGCCACGCCGCCGCCATGACGAGCGGATCCAGCCAGGACACATGGTTGCCCACGATCAGCGGCGGCGCGGCCGGAGCGGCATCGGAACCGGCCACCGGAACGGCGCGGGGCTCGACCACCGGAACGGAACCGGAACCGGCCACCGGAACGGCACCGGAACCGGTCACCGGAACGGCACCGGAACCAGCCACCGGGACGACCGGAGGCCCGGCGGCCGAACCGGCCAGGAAGGCGAACCCCTGCCGCACCTCCACCCGGACGCCGATCGCCCGCAGCGCCGCCCGGGACCAGAGGCTCGTCAGCCGGATCCGCCTCCCCGTACCGAGACCGGCGGCGACGAACGCGAGCACCACCCCGGCCAGGAGCACCAGCGCCATGGCCATCAGCCGCAGGGTCCTGCGCGGCCAGGCGGCCCTCGCGTCCGGCGGTGTGAGGCAGGTGGCGGGCATGCACGGCGCCACCGGCAGCCACGGGTTCACGACGCCCCGCCCAGGAAGTGGCGCATGTAGCGCGGGTGCACGTTCCCCATCGGGAGCAGCACGAAGAAGTCGGCCGTGCCGAAGTCCGGATCGTGGGCCGGGGGACCGCACACCCACGCCCCCAACCGCAGGTACGCGCGGAGCAGCGGCGGGAGCGGCGACGTGGCCGTGTCTCCCCCGGAAGCCGGGGGCGCGGCGGCCGTACGAGTTCCGGCGCGCGGCGGTGTCGAAGCCGTACCGGCCTCGGCGTGTGACGACGCCGGGGTCGCACCGCCCCGGGAAGCCGGGGACGCGGAGGCCGCGCGCATCCCGGTGCGCGGCGGAAGGGTGCGGTGCGCCCGCCAGGGACGGCGGGGGGTGACCCGGTACTCCGGCGGGGAGAGCGGCACCCGCTCCATGATCCCGGCGGCGTCCGCCACCGGGACCGAGCAGCACCCGCCCAGCCAGCCGTACCCCCCGGCGATCATGTAGCGCGCGATGCCCGCCCACATCAGCCCGACCACCGAGCCGCCCCGGTGGTCGGGATGCACGCAGGCCCTGCCCGCCTCGACCATGCCCGGCCGTATCCCCTCCAGCGCGCCCAGGTCGAACTCGGAGTCGGAGTAGAGCCGGTCGGCCCGGCGTGGGGCGAGCAGCCGGTAGGTGCCGACGACCTCACCCGTGTCGGCGCACCGTACCAGCAGGTGGTCGCAGTAGGCGTCGAGCGGGTCGACGTCCAGGCCGGTGATGGGGCTGTTCAGCCGGGCGCCCATCTCCTCGGCGAAAACCCGGTGACGCAGGCGCTGTGCCTGCCTCATCTCGGCAGCGGTACCGGCGAGCCCGACGGTGTAGCGAGCGACGCGCGGCTCAGCGGGAAGGGTCGTCATGGATTCATGAAGACAGTCGCAGATGACGCGGGACCTGGGAGGGTCGCGAACTCCAGGCGTCCGGATGGTGAACCGCATTAACGGCCGAATCGGGAGCCAAGTAGCGTAGGACACGATGAACCAGCGCACGCTCCTGATCACGTTGACCGGCCCGGACCGACCGGGCGTGACCTCCCGACTCTTCTCGGTCCTGGCGGGTTTCCCCGTCGTCGTCGCCGACGTTGAGCAGGTCGTCATCCGCAACCGGCTCACGCTCGGCGTCCTCGTCTCGTACGCGGGCGACACACCGACCGGTACCGGAGGCACCCTCGGTGCGCTCTGGACCGCCGTCGAGCGCACCGCCGAAGACCTGGGCCTGCACGTGGAACTCTCCACCGGGTCCGACCCGAAGGAGAAGCGCAGGCGGGGGCGGCTCAACGTCACCGTGCTCGGCGCTCCCCTCCAGCCCTCCGCGATGGCGGGCATCGCGGGGCGGATCGCCGCGGCCGGTGCCAACATCGACCGGATCGAACGCCTGTCCAGCTACCCGGTGACGTGCATCGAGCTGTCCGTGTCCGGTGCCGACCCCGACACTCTCCGTGCCGACCTCGCCGCCGAGGCGCACGTCCAGCAGGTCGACGTGGCCGTGCAGCGGTCCGGCCTGCACCGCAGGGCAAAGCGGCTGATCGTGATGGACGTCGACTCGACGCTCATCCAGGCCGAGGTCATCGAGCTGCTGGCGGCGCACGCCGGCTGCCTGGACGAGGTCGCCCGGGTCACCGAGGAGGCGATGCGCGGCGAGCTCGACTTCGCCGAGTCACTGCGCCGCCGCGTCGCGCTGCTGGAGGGCCTGTCCGAGGAGGTCTTCGAAAAGGTCCGCAAGGAGGTCGTGCTGACCCCCGGCGCCCGCACGCTGGTACGGACCCTGAAGCGGCTCGACTACCGGTTCGCGATCGTCAGCGGCGGGTTCACGCAGCTCACCGACGCCCTGGTCGAGGACCTCGGCATCGACTACTCCGCGGCCAACACGCTGGAGGTCGTCGACGGCGTGCTCACCGGGCGAGTCGTCGGTGAGATCGTCGACCGGCCGGGCAAGGCGCGGGCCCTGGAGCGCTTCGCCCGCGAGGCGGGCATCCCGATCAGCCAGACCGTGGCCATCGGCGACGGCGCCAACGACCTGGACATGATCGCGGCGGCCGGTCTCGGCATCGCGTTCAACGCCAAGCCCGTCGTCCGCCAGGCGGCCGACACCGCCGTCAACGTGCCCTACCTCGACTCGATCCTCTACCTGCTCGGCATCCCCCGCGCCGAGGTCGAGGAGGCCGACGCCGAGGACGGCGTCATCGCCGTCGAGCGCTGAGCGCGGCCGGTCATACGGCCTCCGCGCGGCACGGACTACGCGGCCAGGCTGTACGGCGCGGGCTGTGCGGCGCGGGCCGCACGGCGGCACCGCGGGCAGCGAAGCCCGCGCCCGGTAAGCGCGAGCGTGCCGCCCGCGGCCGCCGAGCGGCCGTCCCCGCGTCCCGCGTCCACCGCGGGACGCCGCCGCGCCCACGGTGGTGCCCGGCACCCTCGGCACCGCCCGGTCGGCCGTGGCGCGGTACGCCGGGCAAAGACCGATCACCAGCCGATCACCGCGGTCACCACGGGCCGTCCCCGATCACCAGCCGTGGCGCGGTACACCGGACCAAGGCCGATCACCGCGGTCACCACGGGCCTTCCCCGGTGCTCAGCGCTCCCCGGGGCTCCACCGGGCGACCCTGCGCCCGCCGTCCAGCTCGGCCCACTCCCCGTCGACCTCGATGACGGCGAACGCGCCCGGTGGGAACCCGGCGTGCCCGTCCCTCGCGGTGAGGTCCTGGACCAGCTGGTGGACGCCGGGATTGTGGCCGACCAGGACCAGCGTGCGCACCTCCGGGTCGCTCCGCCGGATCATCATCAGCAACTCGTCGGCGTACGCCTCGTAGATGTCCGGCTCCACGACGACGTCCGCGCCGGGAAGGGCCAGTTCGGCGGTGCGCCTGGTGCGCGCGGACGGCGAGCACAGCACCAGGTCGGGCCGGAGCCCCAGGCCGGCGATCGTCTCCCCGGCCATGCGGGCGTCGCGCTCACCGCCCTCGGTGAGCGGCCGATCCCGGTCGGCGAGGCCGGGGACCTGGGCCGCCGCGGCGTGGCGTAGAACGATCAGCGTGCGCACGGTCACCTCGACGCCCAGATGGCGAGGCCCACGAGCACCGCGAACACCGCGGCCATCGCCAGCAGGATGAGCAGGAGTCCCTTGCCCCCTGAGGGCTGCTTTTCCGTCAGAGGAATCACCTCCCCGCCGTGGTTCTGTCGTTCCGGACGGCCGGGGTCCGGCCGTCGCCCGTCTCAGCCGGGGGAAGCTCGGCGAGGGGACGCTCGGCGAAGGGAGACGGGGAACCGCTCCCGCCGGAAAGTGGAGGAGTCACAGCGCTCAGTTTCCCACCGGGGTGCCCCGCACACGCCGAAGGGGTGCACGAAACCCGTGCACCCCTTCCGTCAAGCCTTGCTCAGCTGGAGACGACCTGCTCCCGCTCGCGGTCCACGCTGCTCCCCGGCTCCGGCGCGATGCCGGCCGAGCGACGCTTGGAGACGACGACCACCGCGATGACGATGCCGAGGGCGAGCACCGAGATGCCGATCCGCAGCGCCGCGTTGTCCGCGTACGCCACCACCGCCGGGGCGATCAGCAGTGCCACCAGGTTCATCACCTTCAGCAGCGGGTTGATCGCCGGGCCCGCGGTGTCCTTGAACGGGTCGCCGACGGTGTCGCCGATGACGGTGGCCGCGTGGGCCTCGGAGCCCTTGCCGCCGTGGTGACCGTCCTCGACCAGCTTCTTGGCGTTGTCCCAGGCGCCGCCGGAGTTGGCCAGGAAGACCGCCATCAGCGTGCCGCAGGCGATGGCGCCGGCGAGGAACGCGCCGAGCGGGGCGTACCCGAGTGCGAAGCCGACCGCGATCGGCGTCAGCACGGCGAGCAGGCCGGGCGTGGCCAGCTCCCGCAGCGAGTCACGGGTGCAGATGTCGACGACCCTGCCGTAGTCGGGCAGCTCCGTCCCCTGCATGATCCCCGGCTTGGTGCGGAACTGCTCGCGCACCTCCATGACCACCCGTCCGGCCGCGCGGCCGACCGCCAGGATCGCCAGGCCGGAGAACATGAACACCACCGAGGCGCCGGCGACCAGACCGACCAGCACGTTCGGGGAGTCGACGCTCAGGCTGAACGTGCCGAAACCGCCCAGCGCCTCCTTCACCGAATCCGTCGCCGCGGCCAGCTGGGTCTCGATCGCCGTACGGAACGCGCCGAACAGCGCGGTCGCCGCGAGCACCGCCGTCGCGATCGCGATGCCCTTGGTGATGGCCTTGGTGGTGTTGCCGACGGCGTCCAGCGAGGTGAGCACCCGGGCGCCCTCACCCTCGACGTCACCGGACATCTCGGCGATGCCCTGGGCGTTGTCGGAGACCGGGCCGAAGGTGTCCATCGACACGATCACGCCGACCGTGGTCAGCAGGCCGGTGCCGGCCAGGGCGACGGCGAACAGGGCGATGGTGACGTTGCCGAAGCCCAGCAGGAAGGCGCCGTAGACGGCGGCGCCGATGACCAGGGCCGAGTAGACCGCCGACTCCAGCCCGACGCTGATGCCGGACAGGATGACCGTGGCGGGGCCGGTGCGGGAGCTCTCACCGATGTCCTTCACCGGGCGGCGGTTCGTCTCGGTGAAGTAGCCGGTGAGGATCTGGATGGCGCTGGCCAGCACGAGGCCGATGAGCACCGCTCCGACCGCGATCAGACGCGGGTCGGAGGTGATCGCGGCGATCTCCGGGCTCACGCCGGTCAGCCCGGCGAAGCTGCTGGGCAGGTAGAGGAAGGCCGCGACGGCGACGAGGATCGCCGAGATGGCCGCGGAGATGAAGAAGCCGCGGTTGATCGCGGCCATGCCGTTGCGGTCGCGGCTGCGCGGGGCGGTGGTGAAGATGCCGATGATGGCGGTCAGCACACCGATCATCGGCACGATCAGCGGGAACACCAGGCCCTCGACGCCGAAGGCCACCTTGCCCAGGATCAGGCTGGCGACCAGCATGACCGCGTAGGACTCGAAAAGGTCGGCGGCCATGCCCGCGCAGTCGCCCACGTTGTCGCCCACGTTGTCGGCGATGGTGGCGGCGTTGCGCGGGTCGTCCTCGGGGATGCCCTGCTCGACCTTGCCGACCAGGTCGGCGCCCACGTCGGCGGCCTTGGTGAAGATGCCGCCGCCGACCCGCATGAACATGGCGAGCAGCGCGGCGCCGAAACCGAAGCCCTCCAGCACGGCCGGGGCCTCACCGCCGTAGGTGATCACGACCACGGCCGCGCCGAGCAGACCGAGGCCGACGGTGATCATGCCTGCTACTCCACCGGTGCGGAAGGCGATGCGCATCGCGACCTTCTCGCCCGACTCCCGAGCGGCCGCGGCGACGCGGAGGTTGCCGCGGACCGCGAGCCACATGCCGATGAATCCGGTCAGCGCGGAGAACAGCGCGCCGACCACGAAGAAAAGCGATCTACCGATCGCGACCCCGGTCGACTCGGCGGGAAGCAGGTACAGCAGGAACGGGATCAGGATGACGAAGAGCGCGAGCGTCCGGAACTGCCGCGTCAAATACGCGGAAGCGCCTTCTTGGACGGCCCGTGCGATGTTCTGCATACGCTCGGTGCCTTGACCGGCGGCCAGCACTTCCCGCACCAGGGCGCCGGCGACGGCGAGTGCGAGCAGGGCCACGACGGCGACCACGATCACGATGGTGAAATGGGAACCGCTCAGGGATACCGCTGGCTCGTCGACAGCGGCGAGATGGAGCACAGACATCCGACTCTCCTTGGCAAGACGGGTAGACGTCCTGCCCGGAGTGCGCTGCTTCAGGTGGTAGGCGGGTGGAGCGGCGCACATCCGGGATTGGTTGGCAGTGCCGCTTCCAGTTGCGTCCGCAGACCCCTCCGGAGTGGCTCGCTCGCGGGCCGCCCCGAAGGATAAACCTTGGCCGGTGCCGGGAGTCTACGCAGCGAAGAGGCGGATATGAAGCCTCTCCAAGCCCCCAATTGACAACGCGTCAAGCGCCTTCTGTCGACCGTCCTGCTTATAAGGTCATTTAGACCGCCACGCCCAACCCGCGCACGCCCGTTTCTTCCCTATTTCTGGCCACATATCCGCAAATTATGTTTTGACCGAAATTAGAGACACCTATACGAACAGCCGGGCGCGTCCACAGGGACGCGCCCGGCTGCCGAAGTCGTCTGTCAGACCGGGGACAGGCCGTTCGGGGTCGCCGGCCAGCTCATGCGGATGCGCATGCCCTTCTGGCTCGGGTAGACCTGAACGTCGTCGGCCAGCCCCGCGATGACCGCGATGCCGAAACCGGACATCAGGGCATCGGGGAGCTGCCCGAAGGGATCGTCGAACCCCAGAAGTCCGCGATCGTGCTCCAACTCGTCACTGGGTGCGGAGTCGGTGACGGTCACCTCGAAGCGCCCCAGGTCATCACGTAGCTCGATCCGGATCGGCTCTCCCGGACAGTGGAGACGGTGCGCCTCCACGGCCCGTGAGCACGCTTCGCCGACAGCGAGCCGTACCTCGTCCAGCAGCGACTCCTCCACACCGGTGCGCCGTGCGATCGCCGTGGCGACCAGGCGCGCCGTCCGGACGTGCGCGGGGAGAGCACTGAACGTCAGCTCGACGGTAGCCACGACTACTTGTCTCGACCGTGAGCTTCCTTGGCCTCCTCAACCGAGGCGTAGATCCCGAAGACCTTGGTCAGGCCGGTGATCCGGAAAATCTTCAGGATGCGCTCCTGGGTGCAGACCAGCTCCAGTGAGCCATCGTGCGCCCGAACTCGCTTGAGCCCGCCGACCAGGACCCCAAGGCCCGTGGAGTCAAGGAAGTCGACCTTCTCCATGTTGACGAGCAGGTGGAAGTTCCCCTTGTTGACCAGGTCGATCAGGAGCTCACGCAATCTGGGCGCGGTGTAGACATCGATCTCACCCTCGACCTCAACGATGGTGAGACGGTCCTCGGAATGGTGGTCCAACTTCAGATCCACAGATCCTCCAGCGCCTTGCCTGCGAAGTACTGATTGGGCGAGCCTCCCGGGACCGACCTGCGGCCCGGATGACAAGCCCTGACGCGCGGCATTCAACCATGCGTACGCTCAGTGTCTATACGAAATCACGATTCCCGGCGACTCTGCCCACAGATGCAAGACTGGAAACCAGTGACTCCGCTCTCATCTTCGCCCCTCCGCGCGGGCACCGCGCTCGACCGCCTGCTCGGCGTTCCCGCACGTCGGGAGCGCGTAACCCACGTGGAGCACGTTCCCGCACGTCAGGCGGGGGAAGTGCGCTGGCCGGACTGGGTCGACGAGCGACTGGTTACGCGCTGGGCGAACCACGGTGTCCCCGGGCTGTGGCCGCACCAGGCCGAGGCCGCCGACCTGGTCCACCGTGGCCAAAACGTGATCATCGCCACGGGCACCGCGTCCGGCAAGTCGCTCTCCTACCTGGTGCCCGCCCTGTCGGCGGTGCTCGACGGCGGCACGATCCTCTACCTGTCCCCCACCAAGGCGCTGGCCGCCGACCAGTACCGTGTCCTGCGCGAACTCGACGCCCCCGAAGCGCGCGCGGCCGTCTACGACGGCGACACCTCCTTCGAGGAGCGGATCTGGGTACGCAAGCACGCCAACTACGTCCTCACCAACCCGGACATGCTCCATCGCGGCATCCTGCCCCGGCACGCGCAGTGGACGGCCTTCTGGCGGCGGCTGCGCATGGTCGTCGTGGACGAGTGCCACGGCTACCGGGGCGTCTTCGGCTCGCACGTCGCGCAGGTCCTGCGCCGCCTGCGCCGGGTCTGCGCCCGGTACGGCTCCCGGCCCGCCTTCCTGCTCTCCTCGGCCACCGTCAGCGAGCCCGGCGCCTTCGCGACCCGCCTGACGGGCCTTCAGATGACCGAGGTGACCGCGGACGCCTCCCCCAGGGGGGCGACGACCTTCGCCCTGTGGGAGCCACCCCTGACCGATCTGCGGGGCGAGGGGGGCGCTCCCCTGCGCCGCCCGGCCACCGCCGAGAGCGCCGAACTCCTGACCGACCTCGTCCTGTCCGGCGTCCGCACGCTGGCCTTCGTCCGCTCCCGGCGGGCCGCCGAGACCGTGTCCCTCACCGCGCGGGCCAAGCTGGAGGACCTCGTCGCCGGCGCGGGCCTGCCCGCGGACCTGCCCGGCAAGGTCGCCGCCTACCGGGCCGGGTACCTGGCGGAGGACCGCCGGAACCTGGAGAAAGCCCTGCGCTCGGGCGACCTGCTCGGGCTGGCGACGACCAACGCGCTGGAGCTGGGCGTCGACGTGTCCGGGCTGGACGCCGTGCTCATCGCCGGATGGCCCGGCACCCGCGCCTCGCTCTGGCAGCAGGCCGGACGGGCGGGGCGCGACGGGACGGACGCGCTGGCGGTGCTCATCGCCCGCGACGACCCCCTCGACACCTACCTGGTCCACCACCCCGAGGCGCTGTTCGGCCGCCCGGTGGAGACGATCGTGCTCGACCCCGGCAACCCCTACGTACTCGCCCCCCACCTGTGCGCGGCCGCCGCGGAGATCCCGCTCACCCGCGACGACCTGGAGACCTTCGGGCCCACCGCCGAGGAGGTGCTCGCCACCCTGGTCAAGGACGGGCTGCTGCGCGAACGCGCCACGGGCTGGTACTGGACCAGCCGGGAGCGGGCCGCCGACCTCGCCGACATCCGCGGCGCGGGCGGCGCGCCGGTGCAGGTCGTGGAGATGTCCACCGGGCGGCTGCTCGGCACCGTGGACGAGTCCTCCGCCCACACGACGGTGCACACCGGCGCCGTCTACGTGCACCAGGGCGAGACGTTCCTGGTGGCCGAGCTCGACCTCCCGGCGGGGGTCGCCCTGGTCGAGGCGGGCAGGCCCGAGTACACGACCTTCGCCAGGGACGTCACCGACATCTCCGTCATCGAGTCGCTCCGCTCGCACGCCCTCGGACCGGGAGAACTCCACTTCGGCACGGTGGAGGTCACCAGCCAGGTCGTGTCCTACCTCAAACGCGGGACCCAGAGCGGCGAACTCCTCGGTGACGAACCCCTGGACCTGCCCCCGCGCACGCTGCGGACCCGCGCCGTCTGGTGGACACTGCCCGTCTCGGCGGTCGCCCCCCTGGCCCGGGACGGCATCGACCTCGGCGGAGCCGCGCACGCGGCCGAGCATGCCTCCATCGGCCTGCTGCCGCTGTTCGCGACCTGCGACCGCTGGGACATCGGGGGCGTCTCCACCGAACTGCACCCCGACACCGGGCTGCTCACCGTCTTCGTGTACGACGGCCACGAGGGCGGCGCGGGCTTCGCCGAACGCGGCTACGCCCGCGCCCTCGACTGGCTCACGGCCACCCGCGAGGCCATCGCCTCCTGCGAGTGCGAGCGCGGCTGCCCCTCCTGCATCCAGTCGCCCAAGTGCGGCAACGGAAACGAACCCCTCGACAAGGCCGGAGCCCTCCGTCTCCTGGCCGTCCTGCTCGATCTCGACCCGCACCCCGGCCGGGTGACCCCGACGGACCGGTAGCCCCAAGCAGGACAGGAGCCCTTCGTGACCTGTCTCCGAACGTTCAAGGGCTCAGGATGCGGAGTCGGCAGAGCCCCGGGACGCGAAGCCGGCAGAGCCCCGGGATGCGAAGCCGCCAGGATCCCGGGACGCGAAGCCAGGACCCCAGGAACGCGGAGCCAGGAACGCGGAGCCAGCAAGACCCCGGGAACGCGGAGCCAGAACCCCGGGGACACAAGGCCGGCAAAAGCTCAGGACACGAAGCCGACAAGACCCCGGGGACACGAAGTCGGCAGGACCTCGGGACGCGGAGCCGGGCAAAGCGGAAAGCGCGATGAGGCCGGAAACATTGCGGTCAGGAAAAGGCGTCATCGTGGTGACGGTGATTCACCGGCCGACCACCGTATCGGCTGACACGATCAGCTCGACCATCGCTCCGATCGTGATGATCGTTCCAGTCGTGCGGACCGGAGCAATCATGATCATCAGACTTGTCGTGGTGAACGCCGCGGTCGTCGCGATCACGGCAGGCATGGCGGTCGTCGCGATCGTGGTAAGCGTGGTGATCATGGCGATCGTGGTAAGCGTGACGGTCGTCGCGATCGTGGTCATGGCGCCTGGGGTGGTCGTCGTACTCGTCGCGATCGACTGCCCAGAAATCGTTGGCGCCCGGCTGCGGACGCTCCCAGAACCCGCTGTCCTCCAGGGAGCGCGGAGCAGGTGGCAGGTAGCCGTCCCACCGGTCAGGAGTGGGGTCCGGGCGGGACCGGGAACCAGACCCAGCCTCAGAGCCAGCCCCAGACCCGGAACCGGAACCGGAACCGGAACCGGAACCGGAACCGGAACCAGAGCCAGAGTCAGACCCGAAACCGGAACCGGAACCAGAGTCAGACCCGGACCCGGAACCAGAGCCAGACCCGGACCCGGACCCGGACCCGGAGCCGGACTCAGTGTTTGACCCGAAGCCGGGCCCAAAGCGGAGAGCAGGCCCGGGGTTGAGGTGGAGGCCAGGCCCGGGGCTGGGGCGAGAGCCGGGATCGGTTCCGAGGTCTCCCCCGTTTGCGCGATCCACCTCGTTGAGGGCCTCCCCGGAAGGGGTCTCGCGGACATGATCCGCCTCGATCTCCCCATATCGGGCAGGGGACCTGTGGACCGAGGTCAGGCGGATCGACGCCGGCTGGACGGATATCGGTCGGAGCGGCACATCAGAGCCCGAAACCCACTGGACCGGTCGGCGTTCGGCCGGAATACGACGGGCAGGGACGTGCTCATCCGCGGTGTACGGGGTCGAGACCTGTTCGCTCGATGTCCTGCTCTCCACGGGGCGCTGGGCATGCTCGTCCGGAAAACGCCGAGCTGGGGGGTCAGACGGCGAAGGCTGATGGGCCTGATGGGCCTGATGGGCTCGGGCGCACTCGGCAGAGAGGTGAGGTACCGCTGACGTACCAGGCCGGGCCGGCCCCTGCCGGGGCGGAACACGCCGTGCCGGCTCATGGGAATCGGACTCCGAGTCGGGGGAACCGGATAGCGACCCGCGTGCGTCCGCCCCGTCGGAACCGGACGGCGAGTCATGTGAGCCGGACGGCAGACACCGCGGACCGGGAGCCTCCGAGCCGGGTGAGCCGGGCGAGTCGGGCGACAGCTCACGGGAACCGGACGCGTCGGAACCGGGCAACGAGCCGTGCGAACCGGACGACCGGTTCTGCGCGGCCGAACCGGAGGAGCGGGTCTTGACCACCGCGAGGATGACCGCGGGCCGGCGTGACACGGCCGCGGCAGCGGCGCCGCCCGCGCCTGTCCCGACCCGGGCGCTGGTCCTGCCGTTCGCTCCGTTCACGGTGCGTGTGCCGCTCGTGTCCCGTACCCGGGCACTGCCGTCCGTCCCGTTCGTTGCCGGTGTGCCGCCCCTATCGATCGCACTCCCCGCATCGTTCGCGTTCCCCGAACCGTTCATACCGACGGGTGAAGGCGGAGTGGCCCTGGTGGCCCTACCGGAAGCACCTACCGTGACAGCCCTACCGGCCGAACCAATCGAACCAACCGAACCGGCCGCCTCCGTTCTGCCGACTGGCCCGGTTCTGCGCGTGCCCGTCGGCTGCGACCCACCGGTGGCGGCCGTGGCGGCACCCGTACCCGCGGTTCGAGACGCCGTCCGGACGTCCGCGTTCCCTTCCGCCCGGGTG
Organism: Streptosporangium fragile; assembly: GCF_039534445.1. Taxonomy (NCBI): domain Bacteria; kingdom Bacillati; phylum Actinomycetota; class Actinomycetes; order Streptosporangiales; family Streptosporangiaceae; genus Streptosporangium; species Streptosporangium fragile. Next base: position 52,413 of record NZ_BAAAVI010000031.1, read on the forward strand.
TCACCGGCCGCTGAGTTCGCGGTCGTGGTGGCGGCGCCGGGATCGGCGGTATCACCGGCCTCCACGGTCAGAAAGCGACGGCGAAGCCAAGCACCACCGTGTACGCCGAGAAGGAGCAGAATCAGACCACCGGCGATGATGATGCCGTACTGGGACAGCCCTCCGGTCGGCGAGCCGGCCGACTGGGCGGTGATACCGGTGTCCGCGGACGGCAGGGCATCCGTCGTGGTCGCCACGGAATCGTCGGCCTTCTCCACAGAGTCCGTGGTCTTCCTCCCCGCGCCGTCGCCGTCATCGCCCCGCTTCGCGGCCGCACGGATGCCTTCGCGGCCGTTCTTGACCGTGTTCTGGGGCTGTGGCGCCCTCGTGGGCGTGACGGCCGTCTTCTGCGCCTGGGGCGGAGCCGTCGTGGGGTTGGCGGGTAGCTGCGGAAGATCCTCGATGCCGGCCTGTTTGCCGTCCCGGTTCTTTCCGGCGGTCGTGGTGCCCTTCTCACCACCGGTTCCGGTGGAGTCACGCCGGCCTGAGTTCTCCCGGCTCCCGTTCTCCTTCTCTCCCCTCCCACTCTGCTGACCGCTCGGGTTCCGGCCGGTCTGCGACGCCGTGGCCTCGGGGATGCTCACCGAGGCCGCAGCCGACTCGCCTGAGGACAGGGTGCCCCCGCCGCCGTCACTCCGTAGCGCCTGCACCGTGAACCCGACCCGTCGGCCTGCGGCGCCGGCCGGGACGGCGAGGGCCGCCCGGCAGGAGCCCCCGGAACAGGCGTTGTCCACCCGCACCGAGCCGACCCTGCCGGCTCCGCTCACGAAGATCTCGTATCCCCGGAGATCGGGCTCGGGTCCCTTGTTCCACGTGACGACCACGCCTCCGCCCTGTATCCGGGCCTCCACCCCGCTCGGGGTGGCCGGAGGAGCGGCCTGCACGAGGGTCTCCCTGACCTGATGCCATTCGGCGCCGAGGACCTTGCCTTTCTGCTCAAGCCTGATCTCATGACTGCCGTTGCGATGCTCGCTGGGATCCCATGGGTAGGAGACCTTCCTGTCTCCCTTGGCCACCTGCCGACCGTCGACGAACAGGATCGCGTCAAAGAGAAGGTCGACCGTGCCGGAGATCGTCACCGTCTGACCGGAGGTCACCCGGGAGGGGACGTCCAGTCTCGCCACGGCCTGCGCCGGACTCGCGGCGGCGAGCACCGCGGACATGGACATGATCGGCGCGATCGCGGCCACAGCGACCAGTCTGCGAACCGTCGTCACCACGTTTCCCTTCGTCGAGAGTCGTGCGCCGTCCGGCCACCTGCCCTGCCGACGATCGCGCGGTGACCGGATGCGTCAGCACCCCCAGGCCGGTTCGCACCGGCCCGGTCCGCGAAACCGTGATCGTGGCGGGAGGCGGATCGCTCGGCTACGCCGCACGGCCGGATGAACTGCGGTTCACCGTTCCGCACCCCGCTGAAAGCAGGCGGATCACAGGTAAGCGGAACCTTACGTGAGGATTTCAGCTCTTGGACATGTCATCCAAAAACTCGTGATTCGATTGCGACCTTGTTTCGGGAGATCACTTATTCGTCCTGGAAGACCCTCCGCCGGTGACACGAGACATGGGCGCGCTCGTCTCAGTCACCAAGATCTGCGATGTGAACAGGCCCGGCACGCGCCCTGGCCGTGACGCGCACCCCGCCCGATCCAATCGGCACGGGGAGCGAGAGCCGCACGGCGACCTGGACGTCGGCGACCCCGTCATCGCCGACGGAGCACCGTATGACCTCGGCACCGTTACCCACAGCGAGCAGGGACGCTTTCACGCAGCTCCGCTCAGGATCCGCGAAGGCCAGCCGGGCGGCGACGAGCGCGCTGAGATCGGCGGCGCCCTGCGCCCGGTGACGCGCGACCCTGGCCGAGCCCGCGAGCACGACCGCCATCGCCACCGCGAATATCAACGCTGCCAATCCGACCGTCCAGATCGTCGCCGACCCCTGCTCCCGCCCCGCTCGCAAGCCCACGGTCGTCGGCCTGCCTCCGCTCGAAGGGAGGCGCCCCACGAGCGCCGATCTGCTTTCAAGCGGGGAAAGCAGCCCGCAGTCACCGGCCTGCTTCCACCGGTGAGGAAGCGGCCCCGCGGTCATCGGCCCACTCCCGGCTCCAGAGCGGAGACCGCGGTCGCACGAACGGTGACGCCTGGGAGCGAAACCCCCCATCGAGGCCTGACCTGCACCGACACCTCCACCCGGGCCACATCGACACTTCGGGTCACCACCACCTGCGCGCCCGATGGAACCGCGGACAGGACGCTGCTCCGGACCTGCTCCAACGACTCACCACGCGAGACGGCCCGAGCTCCTGCGCGAGCTGCGTCCACGCACTCCAGCTGTGCCTCGACCGCCGCCACAGCCCACAGCCCGGCTGCCAGCACCACCATCAGGGCGGGTAACACCGCGGCGGTCTCGGCGGTCACCGACCCTCTCGACCGGCGGGCGGCGAGCATCGTCACCGCCGGATCATCCGGCCACTGTCAGCGCCCGATTGATCAGCGCCGTGATCATCTGCTGGACTTCCGAACTCGTCACCACCTTGAAAAGGAGCGCGGCGAAGGCACAGGCGGCGATGGTGCCGACTGCGTACTCGGCGGTCGACATGCCACGGTCGCGGTGCGGACCGGTGACCAGCAGAGCCCACCGGGCACGCAACCACCGCATCGGGCCACGCCGCACGCCGACGGCCTTGATCGGACCCATAGTCTCCTCCTGGCGATCCCCGGCCGGGCCCGCTACCCGGCATCGGTGATGCCATGGTTCTTCATCCGCCCATGGCCTACCGAAGCGAACGACGTTCTGTGGAAAACCTCAAGTTATCCACAGCCTTTGGCGTCGCAATCAGGGCGCTTCCCCAGCGGCGTACCGGCCAGGAGGATGCTCAAGGAGGTGGCCTGCGTCCTTCAACCGAGAAGCCCGGCCGGCAAGCCGAGGACGTCCCGATGATCGCGCCCGCGAAACGACCCCGCACCGACCCCGGCAACAGCCCTGTTCGGACCTGCCCCCATAACGGACCCAGCCCCCCAACGCCCCCTTATCACGTCTTTCACCTCGCACGCCCCCACGCTCCGCAACGTGATCGACCCCGCGCCGCGCGGTGGACGCGACCCGGCACGAGAACAAGGAACGTTCAGGGCAAGGTAAACCGACATTCGTGCCATATGGCCAAAAAAGGGAAAGGCGTGCCCAAGATGGAGCCAACACCGGCGAGGCCGGGGGCAGACCGGTGGGCATGGACAGCCAGGAGCAAATCCCGCCTCGGGAGAAGCCGGCGGTGGGGCGGGCGACAAGGGTCTTCTGCTATCTATCCACAGGCTTCGCCTTTTTCCTGTGGATAACACGGGCCGTTCGGGAAAAGCCTGTGGATAACTCGGGGGAGCGGCACCTTACGGCAAGATCTGTCAGGACGGGGGCGATCCCGAGAAAGACGAGCGCGAGCAGAATGCCCGGATCGCTGCGGCGACTTGCTGGCACGGCGGGATGGGCCTCTCTCTGTCGATCATGATGAGAGGCCAGGCGGTGCGTGTGGTGCGGAACCGAATCGTCGCTCGCCCGTAGCCGGCGGAGGCGGAGAAGCGAGCACCCCCACCGATCACATTCTGATCGGCGGGGCGCCACCGCGTCGGTTACCGCCCTTCACTCCCTGGCGGCGCCCTCCGGCCAGATCACGGTCACCCGCACGCCACGCTGCCGGGCATTCGCCACGACGCTCGCCGTCCCGCCCCTGTCCACAGCCGGCTGGCCGTCCCACACCGCCACGAGTTCGTCGACCGATCCCAGCATCGCCTCGTTGGCCGCGACGTACGCCTCTCGGCTGGCACGGCTGAAATCCATGGTGCGGACCCGGGTGGCCTTGCTCAGCAGCCGGTCGAACTGCTCAGCGTGATCCGGGTTGACCTTGGTGTCGCGGTAGTCCCGGGAAGGCAGGACGACTTCGAGAGCGCCGCCGGTCTCCAGGACAGCCTCGGCGAACAACGAATCGGCTCCGCGGGCGATGCAGGACACCCCTGTCACCTCATCGGCTATCTCCACAAGGTGCGAACGAAGCGCATCGAACACGAGACGAGCCGCATTCGGGGTCAGGTTCATGTGGCCGGTCACACCGATACGCAGCATCAGCATCTCCCGATAGACGCGATCTTCTCAGCGTGCCAGTGTCTCCCGGATCTGCTCGCTCAGGCCAGCCATCACAGGGTCACGCCGCGTCGCGATCTCCGCGTGCAGTCGCGCGACTGGACGCGGACTCGATCGGATCGGACTTGGCCGGCTGTGTCCGCGGCGGTGCTTCCCGTCGCGATCGTCTCGCTCAGGCTGCCGTTCAACAAGCGCGCTTGAGCCAGCCCTGTCTGGTCCAGGGGGGCAGCGGGACATCGGGGGCTCGGGCGACCAGGGCGGGCAGACCGGGACCCGAGGTGACCCGGCCATCCGAGGTGAACGTGAGGGCAGGCTCGGCCTCGACCAGGCCGGAGGGACGTCGGGTCATCATGCAGATCTCGGCGACCCGGCGACGGCCGTCGGCGTGGCCGCGGACGAGGTGGATGACGAGGTCGAGGACTGCGGCGATCCGGCTGTGCACCGCCTCCCGGCTGAGACCGGCGGCGCAGGCCAGGGCCTCCAGCCGGCGACGTGCCGCGAACGACTGACCGGCCTAGGAACGCCCCGTCTCGCAAGAGGCGGGGCGTTCTGGCTCCCAGGCGGTTTCCGACTCTACAGGGCAACAACCTGCACTTTTAGAAACATCTATATCGGCTATGGAGAAATCCCACTCCGGAAGGTATAAATTTCTACTTGAACGTTCACGTATACCGGCTTGTAACGAGTTACGTTCCTTACACCGGCCAGCGCTGCGCACGTCCAGGGGGACCATGCGCAGCCGCACGAGCGGGGCGACCAATGCGTTTCCCAGAGCCCGATCGTGCGGCGCTCGTGGATCGCTCCAGAATTACGGCCGTGTCATCCAATGGGGCGATCGGGGCGTCCCTTCTGCACCCCCAGCCTCAGGAGACCCCATGGCGAACCAGCACGGCCCGCACGATCCACGGTGGCAGCCCCAGCAGCACTACGGGCACCCACCACACCCACCCGCCGGCTACCCCCAGCAGTACCAGCAGCCGTACGGGCAGCCCTACCCCCCTCCCGGCCCCGGATACGGCGCGCCGCCGCCCGGCAAGGGCCCCGTGTTCTGGCTCCTCGCCGTCTGCGCCCCCATCCTGTTGCTGGCCGGGTGCATGGCGGTCGTCATCAGCGCCGGCAGCGACACCACGGTGACCACACAGCCGGACCGGCCCGGGGCCGCCCAGAGGGATCAAGGCGGCGACGCACAGCCGACCCTCACCGAAGACAGTCAGGAGACCCAGCCGGCGCCCGTCCAGGAGCCCGAACCAACAGCCGCGGCCGTCGGCGGCACGATCACCCTGAAGGGCATCAAGCCCGAGCTCCAGGTCGCGGTGACCCTCGAAAAGATCGTCGATAACGCGACGCCGCAGAACGACTTCCTGAAGCCGAGGGACGGCAACCGTTTTTACGCCGTCGAGCTGACCCTCGCCAATACCGGTCAGGCCGTCTACAGCGACAGCCCTTCCAACGGCGCCTTCCTGATCGACTCCGAAGGCCAGCAATACCAGACAACATTCGGTGACGTGCAGGAAGGCGTGGTGTTCAGCGGATCGGTCACCATGAGCGCCGGCGACAAACGTAAGGGGCTCCTCATCTTCGAGGTGCCGAAGTCCACGAAAATCAGCAAGCTCCAGTTCGCGCTGAACAGCGGGTTCGCCGATCAAAAAGGCGAGTGGCTTACTCAGTAGCCCATCGAAGGACGCCCTGACAACACCCCATCGATCATTTGGTCGGCGGGGTGCCGGTGCGGTCGATCACATAGATGCCCATGCCCGTGACGGTCTCGACCAGGCCCTCGTCCTTGAGCAGCTTCGTGGCCTTGCGCAGGGTGTCCCGCGCGACGCCGAACTCGTTCTCCAGCTCGACCATGCTCGGGATGCGCCGACCAGGCGGGATCTCGCCCGACGCGATCCGGGCGCGGATCGCTGCGGCGACCTGCCGGTATGGCGGAACGGGCCCCTCCCTGTCGATCATGACCAGAGGCCAGGGGGCCAGCGCAGGTGAACCATAGCCACCCCAGAGGCCAGCCGGGGGTAGTACACCTCACGTACAGTGCGAGCAGGCGCGGCGGCAGTTCAGCTTCCTAGGCGGATGCCGCCGCGCTGCCCGCAGTACACCTAGACCGCTTCGGCGCCGTGGCCTGCGGCGATCGCGTCGATGTGATGCGCAAGCTCGAAGTCCTTGACCGTGAGGCGGTTTCCGGCGTCGTGAGTAGTGATCACGAAGCGGATCCGCTGCCAGGTGATGTGGATGTCGGGGTGGTGTCCGACCTCTCGGGCCTTGGCCGCGACGTACATCGCCAGGTGCACACACTCGTGATACGTGTGCTTGAACGTGCGGGCGATGGCGTGGTCTTCGCGCTCCCATCCCGGCAGCTTGGCCAGATGGGCGGCGATCTCCTCTTCGGACAACGGCTGAGGGGTCATCGGTATCTCCGTCGGCAGGTCAGGCGAACTGAGAAATGATCTCAGCCAGCTCCCGGCCGGGTGCAGTGCCCGCCCAGGCCGTTGCTCGTCGAGGAATGGCTTTGAGCTCCTGACGCAGCCTCGCCGATCCGGTGCCTTCAGCGATCGAGGCGGTAGCCGATGCGATCTGGACGACTCGCTCCGGTTCGGGGACCGCGGCCAGAGCGCTCGCCTGGCGTGCCCAGAACACTCCGTTGTCCCGCCGCGCCGACTCCGGAGCAGTGCCGAGGATCCGGTCCCAGAGTGCGATGGCCTCGCGGTAAGCGCCGAGCCGAAGGTACGCGGTCGCTCGCTGGACATCGATGTACCCGATGGTCCGACGGCAGGCGTTGCCCCACGGATGTTCGTCATCAACATGATCCACAAGTTCGGCGGCCTGATCCAGAATCCGATCGACCAGATTCTTATCCTTCTCCGGCAGCATCGAATGACCGTGCGCCTGGTGGACCAGGGCGAGTATCCGTACCTTCGGGCACAACTTGCTCTCGTCGGCCAGGGCTGCCTCGGCATAGTCGACGACTGTGCGCCCGTCCTCCAGGTCGACCGCCAGCATCGCCTTGTTGGTGAGGGCGTAGCTGATGAGCTGCGGGTCCTGAGAGCGATGGGCCATGTCCAGGGCGAGGCTCCGCCAGAGCCCGGAGCGGTTGAGGTCTCCGGCGTCCTGATACAGCCAGCCGAGTAGGGCCGCGTAGGCGACACCAGCACCCAGCAGGCCACGGCGCACGGGCGCGTCGGCCGCTTGGGCAAGTTCCTTGATGAGCTGGGCCTGGGTCGCGACGGTGGGGATGAGGTGGCGAGGGCCGAGCCACATGTCGGCCTTGTAGTGGCCGGGCAGCTGTTCGAGGAAGTACATGACGAGCTCCGGAGCTACGGGGCCGTGATGGCGAGGCTGCCGGGTCCACGTGGCTGATCCCCACCCCCGAGCAGACCCTCGCCCTCGACGCCGAGGGCTTCGCCGCGCTCGGCATGGCCTTCAAACGCCGACCGCTCCAGGCCGCTGCCGCCGCCTACCTGGCCCACCACGCCGAATGGGCGCAGTTCGCCCCCGACGTGCTGGTCAAGGCCGTGCAGGCGGTGCCGCGGATCGGCCCGTGGACCGCGGGGGCCGCCGTCGCCGACTACACCGGTGACTTCGCGCTCTACCCGTACGCCGATCTCGCCGTCCGCACCTGGGCGGCGCTCGCTGACCCGGCCACCGCCTGGCCGGCCGACGAACCCGCGTTCGCCGACGCCTGGCGGAACCTGGCCGGACCGTCCCTGTCCACCCTGACCATCTTGACCCTCGCCTGGGGAGACCAGCATGCTCACCACGCACGACCCGATCATGGGAGCTCGCACCGCTGAACCACTGGATCTACTGCTCGTCAACGCACCGCTGCGCGACTACGCCCTCCGGCCCCGCGTCAACGACTACACCCTGCCCGTACTCGGCATGGCCTACATCGCCACCTACGCCGCCGCCCAGGGCTGCAACGTCGCCGTCCTGGACGCCGAAGCCCACGGCCTGTCCGTCGCCGACACCATCGCCCTGATCAACCGAGCCGCGCCCCGCTGGGCCGGGTTCAACCTGCTCGCCCCGACCTACGCGATCAGCGCGACCATCGCCGCCGCCCTCGACCCGCACATCCGCATCATGGTCGGCGGCCACCACGCCAAGGCCATGCCTGACCGCATCCTCACCGATCCCCGCCTGACCCGCTGCGACGCCCTGGTCATCGGGGAGGCCGAGACCCGCGTCGTGGAGCTGTTGGCCGACCACCGCAACCGCGTCGGCTTGCCCGGCGTCATGTGGCGCGACCCCATCATGGGCACCCCGGTCACCGGCGGCCAGCCCGGCACGAACCGCCACCTCGCCCCGGACATCAACGCGCTGCCGTTCGTCGACCGCACCTACCTCGCGCAAGACCCATACGTGGCCGACGACGACGGCCGCACCGAGGCGAACATGGTCGGCGCCCGCGGATGCCCCTACGACTGCTCGGACTGCGGCGCCGCGGTGTCGGCCAATCCCGACGTGACCATCCGGGTGCGGAAGCCGGCCAACATCCTCGCCGAGATGCACCATCTCCATGACCGGTACGGGGCGACGGCGTTCCGGTTCGTCGACGATCTGTTCCTCGGAGCCCGCCGTGTCATCGACCAGATGATGGGCGCGTTCGCCGCCGAGAAGGTCGGCGAGTGGGCGGTATGGGACGCCACCGGCCGCATCAACGTCCTGCACCGGCTGCCCGACGCGACGCTCGACCTGCTGACCGCCTGCGGGCTGCGCGAGGTCGCGCTCGGCATCGAGTCCGGCAGCGAGCGGATGCTGGCCTACATCGACAAGCGCATCACCTGCGGCATGGTCACCGGCGTCGTGCGGCGGCTCACCGCCCGCGGCATCCGGGTGAAGGGGTACTTCATCCTCGGGTTCCCCACCGAGACCCGCGCCGAGCTGGCCGCCACCGTGGACCTCATCCACCGGCTGTGGGACCTCACCGACACCGCGGATGGAACGTTCCGCGCCAGCGTGTTCCAGTTCAGGCCCTACCCCGGCACTCCCGAATGGGACCGGCTCATGGCCACCGGCCACTACACCGCCGAACAGCTCCTGGACTACGCGCCCGTCGACCTCGGCGCCGACGACGCCGCCCTGCGCGGCCGGGACGAGTTCAACTTCTCCTCCGGCCTGCAGTTCGGCGAGGCCACCGAGGAAGAGATCCACTGGCGCCTCGCCGAGCTCGCCCGCGAGCAGCATGGGCGCGCGGTGGGGAGCGCCGCCTGATGCCCGGACTGTTCGTCACCCTGGACGGCCCCGGCGGTGCCGGCAAGTCGACCCTCGCTGAACTGGTCACCGCCCGGCTCACCGACGCGGGCGTTCCGGCGCTCGCCACCCGGGAGCCGTCACGGTCGCTGATCGGGCGGCTGGCCCGCGAGCACACCGCGACGTTCTCCGGGCCCACGCTGGCGTGCCTGGTAGCCGCCGACCGTCACCACCACCTCGCCGCTGAGATCCGGCCTGCCCTGGCCGAAGGGCTGATCGTGGTGTGCGACCGGTACGTGCCCTCCTCCTACGTCCTGCAGACCCGCGACGGCGTCCCGCTGGACTACATCCGTCAGCTCAACGCACCGGTCGACCGGCCCGACCTGGCCGTCCTGGTCACCGCCGCGGCGCCCATCCTGGAGCAGCGGCTCACCGTGCGGGGCGCGCACTCTCGGTTCGAACACGAAGGTTCCAGCGCCGCCGAGACAACCTTGTACGAGGACCTCGGCGACGTCCTGGCCACCGACGGGTTCGTCTTCCATCAGGTCGACACCGGGTACCAATCACCGCAAGACGCCGCTACAGCCCTCACCAGCCACATCCTTGAGCTATCGTCACGGGCGTCACACTCGCGCCGGGAAAGGCCCCCGCCCCCCATGACGACGACACAGCGCCAGCAAGTCACCGTCGACGTGCACGTGATCCTGGAACGCGACGGCCACATCCTGCTGTGCCTGCGCCAGGGCACCGGGTACCGGGACGGCTGGCACTGCCTGCCGTCCGGCCACCTCGACCCCGGCGAGACCGTGATCGACTGCGCGATCCGCGAGGCCTACGAGGAGGTTGGGGTCGTCATCGCCCCGGGCGACCTGCGACCCGCCACCGTGGTCCACCACCTGTCCCCGGAAGGGCGACCCCGGGTTGGGTTCTTCTTCGTCACCGACATCTGGGGCGGCGAGGTGGTCAACGCCGAGCCGACCAAGTGCGCCAAGGTCGAGTGGGTGCCCATCGGCATCCTGCCGAGCAACACCGTGCCGTACACGCTCGCCGGGGTCGAGCTCTACCGATCAGGCGCCTGGATCGGCGTGCATGGCTGGCCCGAGCCAGTGGCCCCTGGCAAGGTCAGGACTGATATGGGAGCTGAGTCATCACCTGGCGCAGCTCCGCGAACGAATGTGGCCCGAATCCGTTGATCAGAGCAAGTTCCCGGTCGTCCCAGCCGGCCACGGCCAGGCCTCCCGCCACCCATGGCAGCGGCTCGGGAATCCCCGCCGCATCCACGATCATCGGCAGCGCCACAACGACGGCCACCACGGTCCGCAAGGTCGCGCGAACAGCCTCCTCGTCTCAATCTTCATACGCCCTTTCTTTGGGGACAGCTTGCCGAATAACGAGACGTCAGATGATCGGTGTGGCCCATGCGTATTCCAGGCGCCACGGTCGACGACGGCGATGGCAAACAGGCCTCTGCTGCCGGGATCAGCGGCAGACGTCACGTGTGCCCGGCCCGGGCAGACCGCCGGCGTCGGATTTCCGGCCGTGCCCGCGCGTCCACCGCTGCCAGATGCACGCGTCTTCCCGGCCATGACCGGCGAGCGGCGACTCTTCGGTGATCAGGCACCCCGGTTCTTACCGGTCACGAGGCTGATGAGCATCACCGGGCACGAGACCTACGACAGCTTGCCGAGTAACGGGGTGCTGAGAACCCTGTGGGTGGCTCAGGGAAGCAACACCTCCCCGGCAAGGCCTGCCACGACGGGGACGATCCCCAGAAAGACGAACGCGGGCAGGAAACAGAGCCCGAGTGGGGCGACGGCCTGGACCCCGACCCGTTGGGCGGCCGCCGAGGACGCGGCACGGGCCGCACGGCGGGAGTCATCGGCCAGCCGGGTGAGGACGTCGGCCACCGGAGCACCGCTGAGTGCGGCCCGGCTCATCGTTCGTGCCAGGGGTGCGAGGGAGCGCTCCACGGCCAGGGCCTGCCATGCGGTCTCCGGTGCGGCTCCGAGCCTCAGCTGACCGCCGACCCAGGCCAGGCGGTCGCCGAGCGGCCCGCCGATCGCCTCCACGGTGACGTCCAGGGCCCCGGTGATCGGCTGGCCGGCACGCAGGCAGGCGACCATGAGGTCGGCCGCCAGGGGCAGATCCGCCACCACCCGCTCACGCTCCCGGCGCAGCTCGGGCGGTTCCCGCCGACGTAGGACCGCCACGGCGATCCCGGAACCGACCGCCCCGGCCAGCGCTCCGGGCAGGCCGCCAACGGCGAGAAACGCCATCAGCCCAATGGCGAGGGCAGCCATCACCTCGCCCTTGCGCAGCCGTTGCCCTCGCGCCGGATCGCGTTCCCGCCCCGTCACGGCTGCCGTCCCCGGGGGGAACGGGACCGCTCCGGTCGCCGGACGCACCCGAGAAGGCGGACGCACCCCGGAAGGTTCGTCCGGAACCGCTGAGCGCCGGGCTCTCTGGATCCGACCGGCTGGACCATCGGGGGTGTTCCACAACCAGCCGACGAGCCCGGCGAGCACCACGGCCAGCAGACCGACCATCGTGTTTCCCTTCTGTTCGCGTCGGTTCCCTCTCGCTCGCGTCAGCGGCAAGGCGTCCGTACCGGTGGTGAGGCGGAAGCGGCGTTCGCGCGCCCGGGCGAGATCAGGCGCGCTGAGCACGGATCACCAGGCGGTGGGTCCACCACAGGCCGCAGGCGTCGAGCACCAGACCGAGGACCAGGCATCCCGCGCCCGCCGGACCGCCGAAAAGGAAGTGCAGCGGGCGCATGCCGAGGCCGGCCGCCATCACAAGGCCGAGGACGGGCAGGCCCGCGAGGAGGCGCGCGGTGGCTCGGGGACCGGCGAGTTGGGCGGCGACATTGTGACGGTGAGCCTCTGCCTCGCGTAGGGAGACGGTGACACGCTCGACGAGGACGGACAGGCCCGCCCCCGCGGTCATGCTCACCTTCCAGCACGCTGCCAGCGCGCGAAAGGCCTCTCCCCCCTCCTCCGGTGCGGCCGTGAGCAGGGCAGCGGGGACGTCGCCCCCGTCGCGCGCGGCAGCGACCAGCGGACGCAAGGCCACCGGATCGGGAAACCCGGCGGCCTGCACGGCACGGGCGAGCGCCTCGCCGGCGGTCCGTCCGGCGGCGAGCTCGGCCGCCAGCCCCTGGCACAGCTCGATCGACGCGACCCGCCACGCGGTGACGCGTTGCGCGGGGCGGGAGTGACCGGCGAACCTCTCGCGCAGGGGGCGGGACGCGACCGGGCGGCGCTGGTTCAGCCGGCGCAGGCGGGTGGTCCCGTCGTCGGGCCCGGACCACAACCACACCGCCAGGGCGGTGAGCAGCAGCGCCGCTCCCGCCGTCATGGCCCTTCACCCGGGCGGGGAACGCCCTGGCCACCCGGCTCGGGCAGACGAGGCGGACGTCTCGGCCGCTCCGAACCCCCGGACGCGGGAACCAGCCGCTCCGAACCCCCGGACGCGGGAACCAGCCGCTCCGAACCCCCGGACGCGGAAGGCCGTGTCGGGCGGGCGGGGGTATACGGGCTGCGGCGGAGCGCGACGGGGGCGGGAAGGGGGACGACGGGACCTTGGGCGGGCAGCGGGACATCGGGGGCTCGGGCGACCAGGGCGGGCAGACCGGGACCCGAGGTGACCCGGCCATCCGAGGTGAACATGAGGGCAGGCTCGGCCTCGACCAGGCCGGAGGGACGTCGGGTCATCATGCAGATCTCGGCGACCCGGCGACGGCCGTCGGCGTGGCCGCGGACGAGGTGGATGACGAGGTCGAGGGCTGCGGCGATCTGGCTGTGCACCGCCTCCCGGCTGAGACCGGCGGCGCAGGCCAGGGCCTCCAGCCGGGGCGGCACATCCGTCGCCGTGTTCGCGTGCAAGGTGCCGCAACCGCCTTCGTGACCGGTGTTGAGGGCCGCGAGGAGGTCGACGACCTCCGCCCCTCTCACCTCGCCGACCACGAGACGGTCGGGGCGCATCCGCAGGGCTTGGCGGACGAGGTCGCGCAGGACCACGCCGCCCGCGCCCTCGATGTTGGCGGGGCGGGACTCCAGGCGCACCACGTGGGGGTGGAGCGGCCTCAATTCGGCGGAGTCTTCGACCAGCAGCAGCCGCTCACCGGGATCCGCCAGCGAGAGCAGGGCCGAGAGCATGGTCGTCTTCCCTGTTCCCGTGCCGCCGGTTACCAGGAAGGCGAGCCTCGACTCGATCACCGCGGTGAGGACGGGTACGCAGTCAGCCCTGATGGCGCCCTCAGCGACGAGGTCGGGAAGGGTGAAGGTGCGCCGGGGCGGCAGCCGCAGGGACAGGCAGGTGCCGTTGGGCGCCACGGGCGGAAGGACCGCGTGGAGCCGGACGCCGCCCGCGAGACGCGCGTCGACGTAGGGGCAGGCGTCGTCCAGGCGTCTGCCGGCTGCTGAGGCGAGGCGTTGGGCGAGCCTCCGGAGCGCGTCTTCGTCCGGGAAGACGACCGGGGTGGGGCGCAGGCCGCGGCCATCGTCGACCCACACCTCACGGGGGCCGTTCACCAGCACGTCGGTGACCTCGGGTTCGGCCAGCAACGGCTCCAGCGGGCCGGCTCCGATCAGATCGGCGCACAGGGCGCGGGCGACCGCCAGGATCTCCGCGTCGCCAAGCATCGCCCGTTCGGCACGGAGCGCGACCGCGACATGCGCGGCGCTGGGCTCAACCCCCGTGCGAGCCAACCGCACGCGGACCGCCTCCACCAGTTCGGGCGGGACGGCGACCGTCGTCTCGGATCGCCTCATCGAACTCCTCCAGCGTGGAAAGCCCGGGCTTCAGCCGCGGGAAGGAAACGCGCACCGGTGACTCGCCGTATCCGGTCGGGTGCTGAATGTCCGGCGGCGAGAGCCGCGCCGTGGGGCATGCCACCGAGGTGACGGGAGATGACGCCTGTGAAGGCCGTGTGTGCCCCCGGCCGAGTTCGTCACGGGGACGACCTCCGGTGAGAAGCGGGAGACCCGGCCCGCGAGGGTGGGAATCCCACGGCCTCGGCCGCGGGATGCGGTGAGCGGGAAGAAGGTCAGTCGCCGGGTCCGAGCAGTGTGTCGAGGAACGAGCCGCAGAACCGGCCGAGAGAGGTACGGCGGCCGATGGGGGGAATGTCGCCGCGGTTGAGCGCGGTGGCGAGGCGAGGCTGGTCGGGGACGCTCCCGGCGTACGGCACGCCGAGCGAACCGGTCACCACATCCTCGTCCAGGACTCCGCCGCGTACGACGGCCCGCACCTCGCCGGTGTGCCTGCGCAGCCCGGTGAGCACCTGGGCCGCGGCGAGCACGCCGCGCACGTCGGCCGTGACGACCAGGAGGGTGGTGGTGGCCCTGCCGAGCGCCTCCACCGCGGCCTGGTCCGGGTGACGCGGCAGGTCGACGACCACCAGGTCGAAGCCACGCCGCCCCGCTTCGAGGACCGAGCGCATCGCCTCGGCGGGGATCGGCTCGACTTCGCCCCGGTGGAAGGAGAGCACCGTCAGCCCCGCGAAGGTCGGCAGCGCCGCCTGGAGAGCGGTGAAACTGACCCTGCCTTCCCGGGCGACCAGGTCGGACCAGCGAGCCCCGTCGGACTCCTCCTGACCGAGGAGGACGTCCAGGCCGCCACCGAGAGGGTCGGCGTCGATGAGGAGGGATCGAAGGCGTTGCCGCGAGGCGGTCAACGCCAGGGAGGTGGCCAGCACGCTGGCTCCGGCCCCGCCACGCCCACCGGCGACGCACACCACCGTCCCGGGTTTCGCGGGCGGTTCCACGGCGTCGGCGAACTCATCGACCAGCTGCCGCTCGGCAGCGGGCAGCTCCAGCACGGCCTGCGCGCCCACCGCGACGCACTTGCGCCACATGTCGGGATCGCCGGAGGCGTGGGTGACGAGGAAGACGCGGGCGCGGGGCGGCGGCCCGGTGGCGGCCAGGGCATCGGCCACGTCGCCGCCCACCACGACCAGCGGGGCACGCCCCCAGTAGGGCCGAGCGTGCACGGGCACATGGGCGACGTCGAGCTCCGCCCCGGCCGCGGCGGCGACGCGGAGCAGGTCGTCAAGCAGATCGTGGTCTTCGGTGATGACCAGTGGACGGTCCACGGGTGCCTCCCTGGGGAGAGGGAGCCTCACCGGGGTCACAACGCCCACGCCTTCGGCGGGGCCCGGGACCTCGGCGGTGGCTCCCCGGGGTGCGGGAGGCCCAGCTTCCGGTACGGGCCGTTCCGCCCGAGGCACCGAACGCCGCACTGTGGACAGGCCCACCGGGAGCATCCCCGCCTGTGGAAAACCGCCGCGAGGCGAGCAGAGGGAGCGGCGAGCCGAGCAGCCGGTGAGGCGGGGAGCCGGAGAACGGTCGGCCCGCGGAGAGCAGCAGGCCGACAAGCCACGGGCAGCGAAACCCGGGACGCCGGCACAGGCTGGGCACAGGCCGGCGAGCCAGGAAGAGGGACAGGACGGCGGGTAGAAAGGGGGCGACCCCCGCCGGGGGGGAGAGCGGGGGTCGCCGACCGGTCCGGCTCTGGGGGGGTAGAGCCGGTCCCGTTTCAGAAGAAAGCTTTCAACAGTTAACCAGAGCATGGCAAGGGGGTCGCAATGCCAACCCATGCGCAGTTACTCCGGTATGGGGAGATACCACCTTATGCTGCCCGATCAACTCAAGTTTCGTCGAGGAGTAATCCCCGATTTCCGCTACTTTTTTCAATGTAACGATCTAGTCTCCGAGCATCGGACAGAGGTCATCTCACCCCCTCCTCGCGCCAACGGCGATCACACTCGGTGATCGCAGCTGGAGCTCCAGGTTGACCCGACGGAGGGATACTTGTCCGTCTTGCGAGGCTTAGAGGCGTAGGGGAGGGTTCGCCCATTAATCTCCCCTGATCCGTAAAGGTCTTGCTCCCAGGGCTTCCCATCAGCCCGGATCGGGCGTACAAAGGTTGCACGGACCACTTGTCCGGGCACAACCCCCGGGTACCCACGCGCCGCCAGCCGCGGGAGGCGCGTTGGAGCGGGCTTGACCCACTCCAACGATTATGAGGTGCACGCCTGGTAACCCGGTGGGGCGTGCCGGCGACGGCGCCCCATACCAGGGGCGTCGTCGGTTTTGTGGGAGCAGACGTCGGCAGGTGTCCGTAATCGGCAGCGGTCCGTGATCGGGTTCGTGATCGACCTCGTCGTCCGGCCCCGCGGTCACCCACCCCACTCCATCGTCCGGCCCCGTCGCCACCCGCGCGGCTCCGTCGGCGCCCCACCCGGTCCAGCGGTCACGCGTTCCGCCCCCTGACATCCTCCTGGCCGCGAAAACCCGCCGTGAAAGCCGGGATTCCTCGCCGAAGCCCGCCGAGGACGAAGCCCTCCAGGCCGTGGCATTCGTATCGCCTTCTCCGACGGCCACGCCGTGGCGGCTCTCCCCGCCCGGAAGCCGCATACCCGCCGTGGCGGCTTTCCCGGCGCGGAAGCCCACGAGCCTCCATGAAGCCCCACGAAGCCCTATGAAAGTCCCACGGAGGCGTTCATGGGGGTCGTGTGCGAACGGGAGCCGCCCTCACGGGCTCCGTCCGCGCGGGGGCCGTGCGCGCACCGAAGACGAGCCTGCAGCCGGCGCCCGTCCTGCCGAAGCCGCCGTCAGACACCATCAGCCGCCGTCCTGCCGAAGCCGCCGTCAGACGCCGTCAGCCGCGCTGCATGGCCTCACAGATCGCCGTGGTCTCGCGCGCGCCCAGCGTCACCGCCGAGGCGCAGTGGCGCACCCAGGCGGCGACGCCTTCGGCGGTACCGCTCAGGTAAGCCCGCAGCCCGTCGGCATAGGCGGGGCCGAGTTCGAGGTGGCCCACCTCGACGGCCACCAGCGACTTCGGGTCCAGGCCGAACTCCACCAGCGTCAGCCGCTCCGCGGCCCGCGCGACCACCCCGTCCGCCGACCCGAAGGGACGCAGCACTGCCAGCTCCGCATGGACGACGGCGGCGAGCACCAGCGCGGGCGCCTTCGAAGGGGACGTCACCAGGTCGACCAGCCCGTCCACCCGCGCCACGGTCTCCTCCGGCCCCGGGGCGGGGCCCAGATCGAGGGGATCGGGCGCGTCGGAGACGGCTCGCGGACGGCCGAGGTTCTCCGTCAGGCCCGTGGCGGCGAGTGTGTGCAGCCTGGCCAGCACCTGCCGGGGCGCCGTACGCCAGGTCGCGCCGAGTCGTCCCAGCTCCGCCGAGACGCGCAGCGCGCCCTGGATCACCGGATCGGTGACCTCGGGGACGGCCTCCAGGGGGACGTCCACGCCCTCCAGAGCGGCCGACGCGCGAGCGCCGCGCAAGGCGGACCTGGCGGACACCTCCGGACTCTTCCGCCGCAGCACCCGGTGCCCGTAGAGCCGATCGACGGCCTTGCGCGCGTCGGTGACCGCCTCGGACACTCCGGGCATTTCTGCGATGACAGCCAATGGGTCGCTCACGCTGCCCGACCCTACCGGGAGCCCGGGAACCCTCCGGTGACGGCCTGCCGGGCGAGACGGGAGCCCTCCGGGCACGAGCCCTCAGGCGAGCAGGCCGCGAAAGAACCCCACCCCCTGCCACTGCCTCCACGACGTCCAGCCTGCCGGGAGGCGCCCGGAGCCGTCGGGCGAGGGGCGGCGGCGGGGAGGACCGGGAGCCTCGCCGCAGGAGCCGGAGCCGTCGACAGGTAAGGGCTCCCGCCCGGGGTAGGGGGAGACCCGGCGGCCGGCGTAAGGGAGCCGGGCGCCCGGAGCGAGTGGACCGGTCGGCTCGGGAAGCGCGCGACGAGCGGTACCGGAAACGGCCGGAGAACCGTTCAGCGAGCGCATGCCACCGTCCGGCGCACCGTCGCGCCAATATGCGTTGAATAACGCCTTCGACATTCCTACGGTGTCGAAAACACAACGTTTCCCAGCCAACTCCTCCCGCCATTAAGCGGATTTGAAGCCATATGTCACCTCATCACCGATTGGTACAGACCTGTCTAGACCTCTTGTGGCGAGGACTGCTGGCCTGGTGAAGTGGGACACGACTAGTCGACAGCAGTACATAAGGAGTGCGTAGTGGCCCCGGAGACCCCTGGTTCCGAGTCGCGTGAGACCCAGGAGACCCTGTCGAACCTGCTGCACGAGACCCGACGGTTCGCCCCTCCCGCCGACCTGGCCGCGGCCGCGAACGTGACCGCCGACGCCTACGCCGAAGCTCAGCAGGACCGCCTCGCCTTCTGGGAGAAGCAAGCCGACCGGCTGACCTGGTCGAAGCGCTGGGACAGCGTCCTCGACTGGAACCCGCCCTTCGCCAAGTGGTTCGTCGGCGGTGAACTCAACATCGCCTACAACTGCGTCGACCGCCACGTCGAGGCGGGACGGGGCGACAAGATCGCCTACTACTGGGAAGGTGAGCCCGAGGGCGACAGCCGCACGCTCACCTACGCCGACCTGCAGCGCGAGGTCGCCAAGGCCGCCAACGCGCTGCGGGAGCTGGGCGTCGGCAAGGGCGACCGTGTCGCGATCTACATGCCGATGATCCCCGAGCTGCCGATCGCGATGCTGGCCTGCGCCCGCCTCGGCGCGATCCACTCGGTGGTGTTCGGTGGATTCTCCGCGAGCGCGCTCAGCGGCCGCATCCAGGACGCGGACGCCAAGGTCGTGGTCACCGCCGACGGCGGCTACCGCCGCGGCGCGCCCAGCGCGCTCAAGCCCACCGTCGACGAAGCGATCAAGGAGTGCCCCGGGATCGAGCACGTGCTGGTGGTCCGCAGGACCGGCCAGGAGGTCAGCCAGACCGACAAGGACGTCTGGTGGCACGACCTCGTCGAGCGGCAGCCGGACGTCCACGAGGCGCAGCCGAACGACGCCGAGGACCCGCTCTTCATCCTCTACACCAGCGGCACGACCGGTAAGCCCAAGGGCATCCTGCACACCACCGGCGGCTACCTGACCCAGACCGCCTACACGCACAACGCGGTGTTCGACCTCAAGCCCGACACCGACGTCTACTGGTGCACCGCCGACATCGGCTGGGTGACCGGGCACTCCTACATCGTCTACGGCCCGCTGGCCAACGGCGCGACCAGCGTCATCTACGAGGGCACACCCGACACCCCGCATCGCGGCCGGTTCTGGGAGATCGTGCAGAAGTACAACGTCACGCTGCTCTACACGGCCCCGACCGCCATCCGTACGTTCATGAAGTGGGGCGACGACATCCCCGCCAAGTACGACATGTCGTCCCTGCGGATCCTGGGCAGCGTCGGGGAGCCGATCAACCCCGAGGCCTACATCTGGTACCGCGAGCACATCGGCGGCAACCGCACCCCGGTCGTGGACACCTGGTGGCAGACCGAGACCGGCGCCATCATGATCAGCCCGCTGCCCGGGGTGACGGAGGGCAAGCCCGGTGCCGCGATGCGCCCGCTGCCCGGCATCACCGCGGACGTCGTCGACGACCAGGGCAACAGCGTCGGCAACGGCGGTGGCGGCTACCTGGCCATCCGTGACCCGTGGCCGTCGATGCTCCGCACGATCTGGGGCGACGACCAGCGCTACATCGACACCTACTGGTCCCGCTTCGAGGGCATGTACTTCGCGGGCGACGGCGCCAAGAAGGACGAGGACGGCGACATCTGGCTGCTCGGCCGGGTCGACGACGTCATGCTCGTCTCCGGGCACAACATCTCCACCACCGAGGTCGAGTCGGCGCTGGTCTCGCACCCGAAGGTCGCCGAGGCGGCGGTGGTCGGCGCGACCGACCCGGTGACCGGCCAGGCCATCGTGTCGTTCGTGATCCTCCGCGGCAGCGCGGAGGAGGGCGAGGACATCGCCACCGAACTCCGCAACCACGTGGCCAAGACCCTGGGCCCGATCGCCAAGCCGCGCCAGATCCTGGTCGTCCCCGAGCTGCCGAAGACCCGGTCGGGCAAGATCATGCG
This sequence comes from Streptosporangium fragile, assembly GCF_039534445.1. Classification (NCBI taxonomy): domain Bacteria; kingdom Bacillati; phylum Actinomycetota; class Actinomycetes; order Streptosporangiales; family Streptosporangiaceae; genus Streptosporangium; species Streptosporangium fragile. The sequence continues at coordinate 72,675 of NZ_BAAAVI010000031.1, forward strand.
GCGCCTCCTGCGCGACGTGGCGGAGAACCGCAGCATCGGCGACGTCACCACGCTGGCCGACAGCACGGTGATGAACCTCATCTCCGAGAAGCTGCCCAGCGCCAAGAGCGAAGACTGACCGGTCTCGGGGGAGAACCCCGAGGCTTCGACGCACGGCGGTAGAAGGGCGCGAATCTCCGGCGACGGGGGTTCGCGCCCTTCTCCATGCGATCCCTACGACCCTTGCGGCCCGGCGCCCCTTGCGCCCCCTACGACCCTTGCGGCCCGGCGATCCATGCGCCCCCTTCGGCCCCTGCGGCCCTGCGCCCCCTACGTCCCTTGCGGCCCCGCGCCCCCTACGCCCCTCCAGCCCCTGCGGCCCTGCGCCCCCTACGTCCCTTGCGGCCCCGCGATCCCTACGCCCCTCCGGCCCCTGCGATCCGTGCGATCCTCCCCTGCCGTCCGGCTCTCTCCTCTCACCGGCCCTCACCGGCGGCCCCTTCGACCGCGAGCCGTGTCCTCCGCCCCGGACCGGCAAACCCTGCCGGGACCCCTTCCGCGGATTTCTGTAGGCTGGCGATCAGGTGTGTCGGAAGCCCGATCGGCCGGCGGGGGAACGCCCCCTCGTTTCCCCGGAGGTCTCATGCCCCGCAACGGTGTTCACCTGACCGCCACCGGGGTAGCTTCCCGGCGTGTTGACCCGCGTGCGGCGACTCCGGCGAGAAGAGCTCCCTCGTCGGACCGGACGATCGACCGCATCCGCGTCACCTGGAGAGCCCCACGCCGCGCGTGCGCGACCGCGGCATCGCGCAGCATGATGTTCGACACCGACCTGCGATAGGAGATCGTTCTTGACACCCTCCCCACGGCCGGAGCCGGGGGATTCCACCCCGCGCGAGTCCGGTTTCCCGCTTCACCGGCGGTCGCCCCCGGGCCGCATCCGGGCGGGGTCTTACCGGGCCGCCACAGGCCTCACAACCCGCCGGACCGGTGGCATGGTGCTCGCCGCCGAACGATCGGTACCGTACCAGACACGGTGCGTCAACCCTACGCGTTTCCTGCCCGAGGCCGAGGCCCGGGATCTCCATACTGGAGGAATTCGATGACAGACAATCCGCCCGCGGAACCGCAGGAGGAGTCGCTGGGCGAGCTGGTCGCCGCCGCCAGCGACCACATCTCCACCCTGGTCCGCGCCGAGATCGAACTCGCCAAGGCCGAGTTCAGGTTCGACGCCAAACGGCTCGGCACGGCCGCGGGGCTCTTCGGCGCCGCCGCCTTCATGGGCCACCTGTGCCTGATCCTCGCCTCGTTCGCGATCGCGTACGGCATGGTCGCCCTGGGCGTGTGGACCTGGCTGGCCTTCGCCATCGTCACCGTGTTCTACCTGATCGTGGCGGGGCTGCTGGTCTTCATCGGGATCCGGCGGCTCAAGGGCCTGACCGGGATGAAGCGAACGCTGCGCTCGCTCAAGACCATCAAGAGCGGCGAGCCGGAGCCCGGCCTCACCGCCGCCCCGGCCTCGCCCACCGCGGGCCAGATCGGCAGCCATCGCGAGCCGGTGAGACCGGGCCAGTGAGCCGTCCCGACGAGTCCCTGGTCAGGGTCGAGGGCCCCTGGACCCACCGCGCCGTCCACGCCGGTGGCACCCGCTTCCACGTCGTGGAGGCCGGTACGGGCCCGCTCGTGCTGCTCCTGCACGGCTTCCCGCAGTTCTGGTGGAGCTGGCGCCACCAGCTCGTCTCCCTGCCCGCGGCGGGCTACCGCGCCGTCGCCGTCGACCTGCGGGGCTACGGTGCCAGCGACAAGCCGCCGCGGGGCTACGACCTCTACACTCTGGCCGCCGACGCGGCCGGGCTGGTCCGTGCCCTGGGTGAGACCGGCGCGATCGTCGTCGGTCACGGCTGGGGCGGCCTGGTCGCGTGGACGATGGCCGTGACGGACCCCAAAGTGGTCCTGCGGCTGGTCCCGGTGTCGGCGCCGCACCCGCGCAGGCTGCGCAGCGCGCTGTTCAGCGAGCCGTTCGGCCAGCTCAGGGCCGCCCGATACGCGCTGGGCTTCCAACTGCCGCTGCTGCCCGAGCGCCGCCTGACCTCCCGCGGGGGCGCCAGGGTGGGACGGCTGCTGGACCAGTGGTCGGGCCCCGGCTGGCCGGACGAGGACGTCTCGAAGACCTACCGCGAGGCGTTCCGCATCCCCAACGTCTCGCACTGCGCGCTGGAGTATCACCGCTGGTTCGGCCGCTCCCAGCTCCGTCCCGACGGGATGCGCTACGCGAAGACCATGCGTGCCCAGATCAACGCGCCCACGCTGCAGTTGCACGGCGCGCTCGACAGGCACGTGCTGCCCCGCACCGCCCAGGGCTCCGGCCGCTACGTGGCGGTGTCCTACCAGTGGCGGCTGGTCGACGGCGCCGGGCACTTCCCGCACGAGGAGCGCCCGGCGGAGTTCGACGCCGAGCTGGTCTCCTGGCTGGCCGACCCGGAGCCCGACCGGTGAACGGGCGCGATCGGGACGCCGAGGGCAGGCCCCGCAACCAGCGGCCCCGTGACGCGTTCGGGCGACCGCTACCGCACGGCGCCGAGGGCGTCGAACGCGTTCCCGACGACTACGCGCCGAGCGCGGAGGAGGCCCTGTCCGAGGCGCGGCGGCTGCTGGGCGAGCGGCGGCCGTTCCACGCCCACGAGGTGCTGGAGGGGCGCTGGAAGAACTCCCCGCAACAGGAGCGGGAGCTGTGGCAGGGTCTGGCGCAGATCTGCGTCGGCCTCACCCACCTGCAGCGGGGCAACCGGCGCGGGGCCGCCGCGCTGTTCGCACGCGGCGCCGACAGGATCAGCCGGTACGGCATGCCGTACGAGCGGATCGCGAGGACCGCCCACCTGCTCGACGAGCTGGAGGCCGACGCGGCGATCGCCAGGATCGAGTCGCTGCTGTAGGAGGCGCCTCCCGCGGGATCCGCAGAATCCGCAGGGGCGGAGGGACCGGCGGGGGCGGAATCCCGGAGCCCGCAGCGCCCCGGGGGCTCCCGAGGGCCGCGGACGCCCCGGTTACTGGTCGCACTCCTGGGTGTCGACCCGGTTGAACAGCTTGGAGCCGTCTTCGGCGTCCGGCGCCACCTCGGCGGCGGTGAGGACGTAGCCGGTCTCCTGCTGGTCAAGGGCCGCCGCGAAGACGACGCCGTAGACCTTGCCCTCCGGAGTCAGCAGCGGACCGCCGGAGTTGCCCTGCCGGACCACGCCGCGGATCGCGTAGACGTCGCGGTAGACGGTCTTGCGCTCGTAGATGTCGGGCCCCTTGGCCCTCTGCTGCACCCGGATGCGGGCCTCGTTCATGGTGTAGCCCTGGCCGTGCGGGAAGCCCGCGACGATCGCGTCGTCGCCCTTCTTGGCGGTGCCGTCGAAACGCAGGATCGGCATGTTCAGGTCGGGGACGTGAAGGATGGCGATGTCCCTGTCGGGGTTGTAGAGCACGACCCGGGCGGCGTGGGACCGGTTCGTGTAGTCGGTGACCTGGAGCTCCTGATCGACCCCGGCGACCACGTGGGCGTTGGTCATGACCTTGTTCTGGGCGTAGACGAACCCGGTGCCCTCGATGTGTTTGCGGCAGCTGGAGGCGACACCCTGGACCTTGACGATGCCCCGGCGGGCCCGCGAGAGGGCCCGGTTGCCGCGGGCCACGCTCTGGTCGGGCGGCGGGACCTCGACGAACTGGCCGCCCCCGATCGCGTCGAACACCTTGGGGAAGCCGGAGGTGTCGATGAACTCCTTGATCGGCTTCTGGATGTCCTTGGCCGCCTGCGGCATCGCCTGATCGACGGTGCTGATCAGTAAGGACTTGTTGACCTGCTCGCTGAGCAGCGTGAACTGCGAGAAGGTGACCAGGGAGCCGATCAGCCAGGCGATGATCAGTACCGAGAAGGCGCTGGCGAAGGTGCCGCCGACCGCGTCGACGACCTTGGCGGGCTCCCAGGTCACGTGGCTGCGGACGACGGCGCCGATCGTCGAGGAGGCGAACTGCCCGATCGTGGCGGCGAGGAAGACGATGACGATCGCCAGCAGCGCGCGCTCGGTATCGCCCTCGACGATGGCACCGGCGATCGGCGGGGCGATGAACATACCGAGCAGGCCGCCGCCGACGAACCCGATGAAGCTCAGGGCCCCGATGATGAACCCCTGGCGGTATCCCGACACCGCGAAGGCCACCATCAACGCGATCAGGATGAGATCGAGGAGATCACCATTCACTCCTTTACGGTATCCAGACACCGCCCCGCGCGTGCACGCCTTCTCAGGGGTCTGTGCCGTTATCGTGGCCGAATGGCAACGATCGGGGGATCGGCGGCCGTGGAGGCCCTCATCGAGACCGCGCTGCGCGACCGGGACCAGGACGGCGCGATCCGCTGGCGGGCGATCGAGGAGCTGCAGCGGCGGGGCGACCTGGAGACCTTCACCGCGGCCAAGCGCCTGTGCGCGGGCGAGACGCCCGCCGAACGCATGCTCGGGGTCGACATCCTGGGCCGGCTCGGCTTCGTCGACCGGAGCCTTCCGGTGCTCCGGGCCCTGTCCGCCCGCGAGGACGACTGCCTGGTGCTCTACTCGGTGCTGATCGCCTTCGGCCACCTCAGGGACCGCCGCGCGCTGCCGTCCGTGATCGCCCTGTCCGAGCACGCGGACCCCGGGATCCGGTACGGCGCGGCGTACGCGCTCCCGAACATCATGGGCAGCCCGCCCGACCCGACCGGCCTGGCCGCCCTGCGGCGGCTGGTCCACGACCCCGACGAGGACGTGGCCGACTGGGCCTGCCTCGGCCTGGCCCTGTCAACGGGACGCGAGGTTGAGGACGTCAGGCGGGAGGTCCTCGACCCGTGAGCGGTCCCAGGGAAGGGCGAAACCCGAGCCGGCGAGCACCCCGTCGAGCACTCCCGCGGTGAACCCCCACACCAGCAGCCCGCGCACCCGGAACGCGGGCCCGGAGTGACCGCTGGGGTGGCGGAGCCTGAGCCGGTTCGCCGGGTCGACGAGCTCGCGGATCGGGACCCGCTCCACCGACTCCACCTCGTCGGGTGAGGCCGCGTGCACCGCGCAGGGCGTGTGCCACCAGGCGAGCACCGGGGTCACCCGGTTGTCACTGCGGCTGACGTACAGCTCGGGCATGGTCCCGACCACGTGGACGCCGGCCGGGTCGAGGCCGGTCTCCTCCGCCGCCTCGCGCAGCGCCGCCGCGACCGGGCCGCCGTCCTCGGGGTCGACCCCACCACCGGGGAAGGCGGGCTGGCCCGCGTGCGTGCGCCCGCGCGAGCTGCGCTGGATCAGCAGCACGTCGGGACCGAACGGCCCCTCTCCGAAGAGCAGCAGCACCGCGGCCGGACGCCCACCGGACGCCGGCGGGCGCATCACCGGGGGAACCGGTGTCCGCGCGACCCGCCCCGCCAGAGTCTCCAACCACCCAGGGACTTCCACGGGCACACCTCCGATCTTCTGCAACACACCGTCCTGTCCCCCGCTTCCCGGCCGCGGCCGACGAATGACCGGGAAAGGCGGCGGCCCGAAGGACACCTGCCGGGCGGTCACGAGAAAGGACCGGGACGCACCAGTTTGGCGGCCTCGGCCGGGTCGGTGGGGCCGATCCCGTACGAGGGGCAGAGCACCGCGAGCGGGCAGGCGCCGCAGGCCGGCCTGCGGGCGTGGCACATACGGCGGCCGTGCCAGATCAGGCGGTGGGACATCATCGTCCAGTCGCGCTTCGGGATGAGCCCGGCGACGTCCTGCTCGATTTTCACCGGGTCGGTCTCCGCGGTCCAGCCGAACCGCCGGGTCAGCCGCTGGAAGTGGGTGTCGACGGTGATGCCGGGCACGCCGAAGGCGTTGCCGAGCACCACGTTGGCGGTCTTGCGGCCGACCCCCGGCAGGGTCACCAGGTCCTTCAGCCTGCCCGGGACCTCACCGCCGAAGCGCTCGCACAGGGACTGGGCCATGCCGATGATGCTGTTGGCCTTGGCCCGGAAGAACCCGGTGGACCGGATGATCTCCTCCAGCTCGGCCCGGTCGGCTGCGGCGTAGTCCTCTGTCGTGGGATATTTGGCGAAAAGGCGAGGCGTGACGGCGTTGACCCTCTTGTCGGTGCACTGCGCGGACAGAATCGTCGCGACCAGCAGCTCGAGCGGGTTGCCGAAGTCGAGCTCGCAGTGAGCGTCAGGGTAGGTTCCCGCCAGGATTCGGTCCATTCGCCGAGCTCGACGGACCAGAGCGAGCCGGGATTCCCCGGCGGGACGCGCGTTGCGGAGCACTCCGACAGCCTACGCTCAAGGCCCGCCTGAGAGCTTCATGGTGGGATGGGTCACAATGACTGCGTGAGCCGTGAACCAGGAGGCATCGTGAACACCGACGACGTGCTGGCCAAGGCCCCTCTGTTCGCTGCGCTCGACCGTGAGGGCGCCGCCGCACTGCGCACGAGCGTCTCCGAGGTGGAGCTCTCCAAGGGGCAGACCCTTTTCAGCGAGAACGAGACCGGGGACCGCCTCTACGTGGTGCTGGAAGGAAAGATCAAGCTCTCCCGCACCGCCCCCGACGGCCGGGAGAACCTGCTCAGTGTGCTCGGCCCGGGCGAGATGTTCGGCGAACTGTCGCTGTTCGACCCCCGTCCCCGGACGGCGACCGCCACCGCGCTGACGGACGTCCGCCTGGCCGGGCTCGGCCACGACGACCTGCGCCCCTGGCTGACCGGCCGCCCCGAGGTCGCCCTGCACCTGCTCCGGGCGCTGGCCCAGCGGCTCCGCCGGACCAACGACGTGCTGGCCGACCTGGTCTTCACCGACGTGCCCGGCCGGGTGGCCAAGGCTCTGCTCGACCTCGCCGACCGCTTCGGCCAGCGGGTCGACGACGGCGTCCGCGTCCACCACGACCTCACCCAGGAGGAGCTGGCCCAACTGGTCGGCGCCTCGCGCGAGACCGTGAACAAGGCGCTGGCCGACTTCGCCCAGCGCGGCTGGCTGCGCATCGAGGCCAAGGCCGTGGTCATCATGGACCTGGAGCGCCTGCACAACCGCTCGCGCTGACCCGGCCCCGCGCACATCCGCGCCACCCCGCGCGCCCGCGCCACCCCGCATGGCCGGCGCCGCCGGCCGCGCCGCCCCGGCACGCACGACCGATGCCCGCCGGTCCCGTCGCTGTCATCCGCCGGCCGTTCCGGCCCGCGGCTCGGACGGCGCCGGCCCGTTGTAGGCCCGTCGGTCCGTCGTCGGCCCTGTAGGCCCGTCGGTCCGTCGTCGGCCCGCCCGAGGCGGACGGCGTCAGGCGTCAGGCGTCAGGCGTCAGAGGCCGTCCAGGTAGGCGAGCTGGGCGCGCACCGACATCTCGGCGGCGAACCAGAGCGATTCGTCCACGCCCGCGTAGACGATCTCGACGATCTCCCGCGGTGTGACCGCCCCCCGCTCCCGCGCGGCCCGGATCTGGTCCAGCCGCCGCCGCCGGTGCGCGATGTAGCCGTCGAGCGCCCCGATCGGATCGGGCAGCACCGGGCCGTGGCCCGGCAGCAGCGCCTCCGCGCCGACCTGCTCGGCCCTGGCGCGGAGCAGGTCCAGGGAGCGCAGGTAGTCGGCCAGGTCGCCGTCCGAGGCGATCACCGTGGTGCCCCGGCCGAGCACGGTGTCACCGGTGAGGATCGCCCGGTCCTCCGGCAGCCAGAAGCAGAGCGAGTCGAACGAGTGGCCGGGCGTGCCGACCACGTGCAGCTCAAGGTCGCCGGCCACGAGCACGTCCCCGTCGCCGAGTCCCTCCTCGCCCAGGCGGTGCGCGGGGTCCAGGGCCCTGACGGGCGCGCGCACCAGGCCGGCGAACGTACCGGCGCCGGCGCTGTGGTCGCGGTGGCCGTGGGTGAGCAGGATCGCGACGACCCTGCGCCCCTCCAGGTGCGCGACGACCCGGGCGAGATGCCCGTCGTCGTCCGGCCCCGGGTCGACCACCAGCACTTCCTCACCGCGACCGATCACCCAGGTGTTGGTGCCGTCCAGCGTCATCTCGGACGGGTTGGGGGCCAGGAGGTTGAACGCGTGGTCGGTGCCCGACCCGTCGGGCCCCGTCAGGGGGATCCGCAGCCCGCTCACGCGCCACCGAACCGGTAGTCGTCGTCGAGCACGATGCGCATCTCCCCGTCCACTTCGGCGATCTTCGGCATGAACGTCACGATCTCACGCTCGGTCGCGAGCACGTCGGTGACCTTCTCGTACGCGGCAAGCTCGCCGAGCGTGCGATGGGTCGGGGGCATCAGGAAGATCTGGCCCTCCGCGGCGCGGGCGAGCGCGTCGGCCGGCCGTACCCAGACGACCTGGTCGGCCTCGCCGCCGACGTCGCGGGTGCGCTGACCGGGCGGGAGCGCGGCGACGAAGAAGCGGGTGTCGAAGCGCCGGCTCTCGACCTCGGGGGTGATCCAGTGCGCCCAGGGGCGGAGGAGGTCGGCGCGGAGGACCAGGCCGCGCCTGCCGAGGAACTCGGCGAAGGACAGGGTCCGGTCGATCAGGGCGAGCCGGTCGGCCTCCCAGTCCTCCCCGGTGGTGTCGGCCACGACGGACTCGGCGGAGAGCCCGGCGAGCAGCACGCCCGACTCCTCGAAGGTCTCCCGGACGGCGGCGCACACCAGGCCGCGGGCGGTCTTCTCGTCGGCGCGGAAGATCTCGCCCCAGGCCGCGGGCGACGGCCCGGACCAGGCGATCGCCTGGTCGGTGTCACGCGGGTCGACCGAACCTCCGGGGAAGACGTAGGCCCCCGCCGCGAAGGCCATGCTCGACTTGCGCCGCAGCAGGTAGACCTCCGCGGCGCCGGAGCCCTCCCGGAGGATGACCACCGTGGCGGCGTCCCGGGCCGGGACGGGCTCCACCCGCCCGGCCAGGATGTCGCGCGCACGCTCACCCAGCGCGCCAGGAAGCGGGATACCGCCCATTCAGACCCTCCACCGAACATCGCTCTGTTCCAGGGTCCATCATGTGGCACGGCCCCGCCCCGGACAATCGCGGGCCCGCCCCGGCGCCCGGCCGGCGCACCCGGGCGCCGTCAGCGGTCCTGCCCCGATCTCAGCGCACCTCGGCGATCAGCGCGCTCCGGCCTCGGCGTCCCGGCGATCAGCACGCCTCAGCCCTTGCGCCCCTCGCCCTCGGCGCCCCGGCGATCGGCAGGCCCCGATCTCAGCGCACCTCGGCGATCAACTCGACCTCGACCGGCGCGTCCAGCGGAAGGACGGCGACGCCGACGGCGCTGCGGGCGTGCTTGCCCTGCTCGCCGAGGACCTCCGCGAGCAGCTCGCTGGCCCCGTTGACGACCTGCGGCTGGCCGGTGAAGTCAGGGGCGCTGGCCACGAAGCCGACGACCTTGACGATCCGGACGATGTTCGACAGGCCACCGGCCGCCGACGCGACCGCGGCGAGGGCGTTGAGCGCGCAGATCCTCGCGAGCCCGTACGCCTCCTCGGCGCCGACCTCCGCGCCGACCTTGCCGGTGACCGAGAGCTTGCCGTCCACCACCGGCAGCTGGCCCGAGGTGTAGACGTAGTCGCCGGAGCGGACCGCGGGGACGTACGCCGCAAGCGGCGGCACGACCTGCGGCAGGGTCAGGCCGAGCTCCGCCAGTCTCTCCTCGGCCGTCACTGCTGAGGTCGCTTCAGGTAGGCGACCAGCTGCTCGGGGTTGGGCCCCGGCACGACCTGGACGAGCTCCCAGCCGTCCTGTCCCCAGTTGTCGAGAATCTGCTTGGTCGCGTGGACCAGCAGCGGCACTGTCGCGTACTCCCATTTCGTCATGCGGGACACATTAGCGAGACCGCCCCGGCCGGGCGGCCCGAAGGGGCCCCGGCGCCCGCGGCGTGGCCGTGCGGCGATAGATCGTTGTGAGAATCTGCATATTTACTTTCCACATCCCATCGGTTAGAGATGCGGCCCCACCGCCAGGCAGGGCACCCGTGCCCGGCCTCGCCGGTCGGGCCCCCGGCGCGGGAACGTCCCGGCCGCCGGGGCGCCGTCCCGGGCTCGGAGCGCTGACCAGCGCGATCGGCGGGCGCGGCCCGGACGGGGCGGTGAGCGGGCCCGCGCCCGTCGATCGCCGGGACACCGGGGCGGCGCGAACACGGCACCGGGACACCCCGGGACCCCCGCGGCGCGGCATCGCGGCGGGCTCCGACCGTCAAGGGTCCGGCGAGTTGTCAAGTAACCGTTGGGTAGCCTTCGAAATGTGAAAGCTCGCGACACCGATTGGGACGGCGTACGCCTTCACGTCGTCACCGGCAAGGGCGGCACCGGCAAGACCACGGTGGCCGCCGCACTCGCCCTCGCCCTCGCCGCGGGCGGCCGGAAGGTCCTGCTCGTCGAGGTCGAGGGCCGGCAGGGGATCGCCCAGATCTTCGACCTTCCCCCGTTGCCGTACGAGGAGCGCAAGATCGCCGTCGCGCCCGGCGGCGGGGACGTCTACGCGCTCGCCATCGACGCCGAGGAGGCCATGCTCGAATACCTCGAGATGTTCTACGGCATGCGCCGGGCCGGCATGGCTCTCACCAAGATGGGCGTCGTCGACTTCGCCACCACTATCGCCCCGGGTTTTCGCGACGTCCTGGTCACCGGCAAGACGAGCGAGGCCGTGCGGCGCAGGGGCAAGGACGGCCGGAGGGTCTACGACGCGGTCGTGCTCGACGCGCCGCCGACCGGCCGGATCACGCGCTTCCTCAACGTCACCAACGAGGTCGCCGGGCTGGCCAGGGTCGGCCCGATCAAGAACCACGCCGACCTGGTGAACGGCGTCGTGTCCTCCCCCGAGACCGCGGTGCACTTCGTCACGCTCCTGGAGGAGATGCCGGTCCAGGAGACCTTGGACGGCCTGGGAGAACTGAGCGAGGCCGGGCTGCCGCCGGGCGGGATCTTCACCAACATGGTCCGCGAGTCGCTGCTGCCCGCGTCCGTCCTGGACGCCGCGGCCGAGAACCGCTTCGACCCGTCCGAGCTGGTGCTCGGCCTGAAAGCCGCCGGGCTCACCGACGGCGGGCCGGCCGCGGTCGCCGTGGCCGAGGCGCTGACCGAGGAGATCGCCGAGCACGCCCGCCGCAGCGAGCTGGAACGCCGTGAGAGGATGGCGCTGGACAGGTCCGCCCGCCCCCGCTACGAGCTGCCGTTACTGGCCGACGGAGTGGATCTGTCCGGGCTGTACGAGCTGGCGGAATCGATCCGCACCCAGGGAGCAGCGTGAAGACCTCGCCGGTTCTCGATCTCGACGCGATCATCGACGACCCGGGCACCCGGATCATCGTCTGCTGCGGCTCCGGCGGCGTCGGCAAGACCACCACCGCCGCGGCGCTGGGGCTCCGCGCCGCCGAGCGCGGCCGCTCCGCCGTGGTGCTCACCGTCGACCCGGCCCGGCGCCTGGCGCAGTCGATGGGGCTCACCGAGCTCGACAACATCCCCAGGCCGGTCACCGGCGTGGCCGGCTCGGGCCACCTGCACGCCATGATGCTCGACATGAAGCGGACCTTCGACGAGATCATCGAAGCGCACGCCGACCCCGAGCGGGCCCGTCAGATCCTGACGAACCCCTTCTACCAGTCCCTGTCGTCGAGCTTCGCCGGCACGCAGGAGTACATGGCGATGGAGAAGCTCGGCCAGCTCCGCCAGTCGGACGAGTGGGACCTGATCGTCGTCGACACCCCGCCGTCCCGCTCGGCGCTCGACTTCCTGGACGCGCCCGAACGACTCGGCCGCTTCCTCGACGGCCGGCTCATCCGGTTGCTCATGGCTCCCGCCAAGGCCGGTGGGCGCAGTGCGTTCAAGCTGCTCAACATGGGTTTCGGCATCGTCGCCGGGGCGCTGACCAAGCTGCTGGGCGCCCAGGTGCTCAAGGACCTGCAGACGTTCGTCTCCGCACTGGACGCCGTCTTCGGCGGATTCAGGGCCCGTGCGGAGCAGACCTACCGGCTTCTGCAGGCCCCGGGGACCGCGTTCGTCGTCGTGGCCTCGCCCGAGCGTGACGCGATGCGTGAGGCGTCCTACTTCGTGGAGAGGCTGGCCGAGGAGCGCATGCCGCTGGCCGGGCTCGTGGTCAACCGGGTGCACCGCTCGCCCGCAGCCGTGCTGTCGGCGGCCCGGAGCGCCGCCGCGGCGGAGGACCTGGACTCGCGCGGCGAACACGAGCTGACCTCCGCCGTGCTGCGGCTGCACGCCGACCGCATGCAGCTGGCCGCCCGCGAGCAGCGCGAGCAGGAGCACTTCGTCTCCGCCCACCCCACGGTGCCCGTGGCGCGGGTCCCCGCCATGCCGGAGGACGTGCACGACCTGGAAGGGTTGCGCGAGGTGGGCCGCCTGCTGGCCGACCAGCGGTAGTCACCGCGGCCACCGCGCGCCATCGGGCGCGCGCGGGGTGGCACCCGGGCGTTCGCCGGGGCCGGCCTGGCTCGGCGGGCCCCGACATACGCGTACGGCCGGCGCCTGGGCGCCGGCCGTACGGAATATGTGCGAACTCAGCCGGCGATCAGCTCGTTCGTCCGCTCGTATTCTTCTTTGGCCATCTCCAGGAGCTCTCGCCAGGAGTCGACATCCGGTCGCCGGCGCAGCAGCGCCCGGCGTTCGCGCTCGGTCATTCCGCCCCACACCCCGAACTCGATGCGATTGTCCAGCGCATCGGCGAGGCACTCGGTCCGGACCGGGCATCCTCGGCAGATCAGCTTTGCTCGGTTCTGGGCAGCACCCTGAACGAACAGCGCGTCAGGATCCGCACCCTTACAGGCCGCACGGGAGGTCCAATCCGTGATCCACATTCGACCCCACTCCCCTTAGGTGGTCAGTCGTGACTTGGGCCGACGGGCGCGGGCGTCGGGCCTCAGGTATTCAATTGCTGAAAAGAGAACGTACGCAATCAGACGTTCGGGCCGACAGACCCCGGCGGGACCAAATTCTCACATGGTCATCCACGGCCATCTGGCCGGGAATGACTAGTCACCTGACCATGCCGCTGCGGGAAGTCGCGACAAAATGGTGTTCCGTGACTGTTTGGGCCATCCGTCCGACGTACCCTTGGATTCGTGCAAGCTCAAGGCAAAGATCAGGGATCGGCGATCGGCAACGTCGTCAAGCTGCTGGGCGCGGCAGCTGTCACGGGTGTGCTGGTCGCAGCCGTGGCGCTGCCGGCGGTGGGCGGCGCGGGAATCACGGTGAACGCCACGACGGATGAGCTGCGCCTTCTTCCCGAGGAGCTCAAAGAGCCCCCGCTCCCGGAGAAGACCACCCTGCTCGACGCCGACGGCAAGCAGTTCGCCCAGTTCTACTTCGAAGAGGGCAACCGCGAGTCGGTGAAACTGGACCAGGTCGCCGACATCATGAAGACCGCGATCGTCGCGATCGAGGACTACCGGTTCTACGAGCACGGCGCGATCGACCTGGAGGGCACCTTCCGTGCGGCGGTGAAGAACGTCTCGGGCGGCGGGGTCATCCAGGGTGGCTCATCCATCACCCAGCAGTACGTCAAGCTCGTGTTGGTCAACAGCGCCGAGACCAAGGAGGAGCAGGACGCCGCGCAGGCGCCCACCCTCTCACGCAAGCTGAACGAGCTGCGCTACGCGCTGGCCGTCGAAGAGAAGTACACCAAGTCGGAGATCCTTGAGCGCTACCTGAACATCTCCTACTTCGGCGCGGGCGCCTACGGCATCCAGGCGGCCGCCAAGCGCTTCTTCGACAAGCCCGCCTCCAAGCTCAACCTGTGGGAGGCGGCCACACTGGCCGGAGCGGTACAGAACCCGAGCATGACCGACCCGAGCCGGGGCAAGGCGTTCCGCGACCGGCTGCTGCAGCGACGCAACGTCGTGCTGGCCCGGATGGCCGAGCTCGGCAAGATCACGCCGCAGGAGGCCGAGGAGGCCAAGAAGAAGAAGCTCGGCTGGAAGGACATCCCCGCTCCCGGCGGGTGCGAGGAGAGCGACTTCCCCTACTTCTGCCTCTACGTCCGGAACGAGCTCCTGATCAACGAGGACTTCGGCAAGACCCGCAAGCAGCGCGAGCGGACGCTGCACCGGGGCGGCCTGGTCATCAAGACGACGCTCGACAGGCAGGCGCAGAAGGCCTCGGAGAAGGCGATCCGGGAGTACGTCAAGACCAGCGACAAGCCGGTCGCCTCACAGGCGATGGTCGTCCCCGGCACCGGCGCCATCAAGGCGATGGCCGCCAGCCGGAAGTTCGGGACGAACAAGAAGAAGAACGAGATCAGCTACAACCTCGTCGGCGACGTGGCGCACGGCGGCGGCGGCGGGTTCCAGGCGGGGTCGACGTTCAAGCCCTTCACCCTGCTGGCCGCCCTCGACCAGGGCATGAAGCTCAACGACGGCTTCGCCACCGGGTCCAGCTACAACGCGCCGAGCTACGGCGCGTTCCGCGACTGCAAGGGCAACGCGGTCGGTGACCCCAAGCACCCGGTCTTCAACTCCAGCGAGGGCGGCGGCGGCTTCAAGACGCTGACCACCGGCACCCTGGGCTCGGTGAACACCTTCTTCATGCGCCTGGAGCAGGAGGTCGGCCTCTGCGAGACGGTCAAAATGGCCAAGGACCTGGGCATCAAGCGCGCCGACGGCAAGCCGCTGCGGGAGGTCGAGACCTTCACGCTCGGCGTCAACGAGATGGACCCGGTGACGGTCTCCGCCGCCTACGCGACGATCGCCGCCCGCGGCACCTACTGCACGCCGATCGCGATCACCGAGATCACCGACCGCACCGGCAAGAGCACCTCGTACAAGCCGAAGTGCAAGCAGGTCCTCGACGAGGAGGTCGCCGACGCGGCCGCCCACATCATGTCCGGGGTGTTCACCAAGGGCACGATGACCGAGGTCGGCGGGATCGGCCGCCCGGCGGCCGGCAAGACCGGCACCACCGACGCCTACACCGCCGCCTGGTTCGCCGGCTTCACCCCCGACCTCGCCTCCGCGGTCAGCCTCGGTGACCCGCGCGGCGCCTTCAAACACGACCTGACCGGCGTGACCATCGGCGGGCGTTACTACGACTACGTGTACGGCGCCACGATCTCCGGCCGCATCTGGAAGTACTCCATGCTCGACGCGCTCAAGGGCGTCGAGGCCACCCCGTTCACCCCGGTGAACATGGACCGCTTCGGCGGCTGCTCCGGCGGCCGGTGCGCGCCCAAGCCCCCGCCGCAGCCCGACCGGGGTGACAACGACGGCGACCGCGGCGACCGCGGCCCGTTCTCACCCGGCGAGGATGGAGACGACCCCAACGGCGGTACGTTCTGGCCGGGCAACGACGGTGACCGCGCCACCACCGGGAGCGTCCCGATCGTCACCCAGTGACGACGGCGGAGCCCCCGTGCCGGCCCCCGAGGGGTCCGGCACGGGGGCTTCCTGCCGTCGGAGCCCGCTGAGGGGTCCGGCAGGGCCCCTGCCGTCGAGGTCCGCGTCGACCGCCCCCGGGAACCGTCCGGTTCCGTGAAGGCCGGCAGGTGGGCCCGCATCGGCCGCCCCGAGAACCGGGGAGTCCGGCTCCGCGGGGGCCGAAGGGGTCAGGAGGACAGGCGGGCCCGGACGGCCTGGGCGACGCGGCTGCCCTCGGCACGGCCGGCGACCTTCGGGTTCACGATCTTCATGACCTGGCCCATGGCCTGCGGCCCGGAGGCGCCGCTCGCGGCCACGGCCTCATCCACGATCGCGGCGAGCTCCTCGTCGGAGAGCTGGGCCGGAAGATAAGCCTCCAGCACGGCCTGCTCGTCCAGCTCGGCCTGCGCCTGCTCCGCGCGCCCGGCGCCCTTGAACGCCTCGGCCGCCTCGCGGCGCTTCTTGGCCTCCTTGGTCAGCACCTTGAGGATCTCGTCGTCGGTCAGCTCACGCGCCGCCTTGCCCGAGACCTCCTCGACGTTCACGGCCGCCAGGGCCATGCGAAGCGTGCGGGTGCGGACCTCGTCCCTATTCTTCATGGAGGCCGTGAGATCGGCCTTCAGCTTGTCCTTCAATGCGCTCATGCGCTCCATCTTGCCGCCTCACCAGCCCCGCTGTATCCCGAGTTTCCGTTCGCAACGCCGATCTCGGGCATGATGAGAAGGTGAGGAAAGCAGCCGCGGTTTCCCTGTCCCTGTTCGGCGCCGGCCTGGCCGGCCTCGCCTACGCCTCGATCGTCGAGCGCAACGCGTTCCGGCTGCGGCGCTTCGACGTCCCGGTGCTGGAGCCGGGGCAGCGTCCGGTGCGCATCCTGCACCTGTCCGACCTGCATCTCACCCCCGGCAGACGCATGCTCATCAACTGGGTCCGCTCGCTGGGCGCACTCAACCCCGACCTGGTGGTCAACACCGGCGACTCCATCGCCCACCCCGACGCGATCACGCCGCTCATGCACGCCCTGGAGCCGCTGCTGTCGCGCCCCGGCCTGTTCGTCTACGGCTCCAACGACATGTACGCACCACGGCCCAAGAACCCCGTACGGTATCTCTGGCGCACCTCCAAGGCGGACTACGGCCAGAAGGTCCCCTCGCTCCCCTGGGAGGAGCTGGGCGCCGCCATGACCGCCGAGGGCTGGCTGGACATGAACAACGCCACCGCCCGGGTCAAGGTCGGCGACCTCGACGTGGCCGTGGGCGGCATCCACGACTCCCACATCAACCTCGACCGCTACGACCTGATCGCCGGTCCCGCCCCGGCCGCGGCCGACCTGCGCCTGGGCGTGATGCACTCGCCCGAGCCCCGCAACATGTCACGCTTCGCCGCCGACGGCTACCAGCTCCTCCTGGCCGGCCACACCCACGGCGGTCAGCTCTGCATCCCCTTCTACGGCGCCCTGGTCACGAACTGCGGCATCGACCGCGCCCGTGTCAAAGGCCTGAGCCGCCACGAATCCGCCTTCCTCCACGTCTCGGCGGGCCTCGGGACCAGCCCTTACTCCCCGGTCCGCTTCGCCTGCTACCCCGAGGCGAGTCTCCTCACGTTGCTCCCCCGGCGCCGAGGCGGCGCAAGCACCCGCGAAGTCCGCTAGACTTTCCCAAGCACGAGCAAGACAGGCGTGCGAGCGGGGTGTAGCGCAGCTTGGCAGCGCGCTTCGTTCGGGACGAAGAGGCCGTGGGTTCAAATCCCGCCACCCCGACCCGATAGTTGCAGGCAAGGGCCTGGTCACCGGAGACGGTGATCAGGCCTTTCGCTTGTGGGCCACACGCGTCGCGGAAGCGGACGGGCCCACGCGTTCCGCGGCATCCTCACCCGGCATCGCGGAACCCACGCCGAGACCGGCCGGGCTCGCGCTCGCCAGGATCAGTTCCGTCCTCGAACCGCGCCTGGATCGACCCCGACGCCGCCCAGGACGAAAAGGGCTCAGTGTTGTCAACCGGACATCCTCCCGCCCCGTCTCTCCTGTACCCCCTCTGTCGCAACAGGAGCCGCCGTGCGCCCCCGCTCGATCCTCCCGTTCGCCGCCCTGACCGCCGGCCTGGTCCTCTTCTGCCAACCGGTGCATGCCACCCTCCCCGAGGCGGGGCAGGGCGCGACCGTCGTCACCGGCATCGTCGAGTACCGTTGCGTCGCGACCGGCGTGGATGAGACGCAGGACATCAAGGTCGAGGTCGCGCTGACGATGCCGGACGACGCGACGACGGGCAAGCAGATGACCATCGGCTGGCGCGGAGCCTACGTCGACGACACCGCGTTGAGAGTGCCCTCCACGGGTCTGGCCGGCGGCACCAAGCTGTACGCGTACGCGTCCATCAGCGGGCTGGCCAAGCTGACCTCCGCCACCGGGGTGGGCGAGCTCGGTACGCTCGGCGCGGGTCAGGCCATCCCCCTGCCGACGGCCGTGATCCCCCTGAGGACGACCTCGTCCAACGCGGGCACCGCGACGGTGCGGCCGGGTGACATCAACTTCGGGACCAGGCCCAACGAGCCGTCGATCCGGTGTGAGGCACGGAACGCCACCGCCCTGACGACCTACCCCCTCACAGTCGCCTCCGCAGACGGTCGGCCGGACGAGGACGACCAGCCGACCGAGGACGACCGGCCGGGCGAAGACGACCAGCCGACCGAGGACGACCGGCTGACCACGAGCCCGCAGCCGGCCCATACCGTCACGGCGACCGTGACCCGGACCTCGACGGACGGGAACGGCGGAGTGAACAGGACACCGGCGGGCGGAGCCGCGACCGGAGGTGGCGGCGAGTCCGGCCCTGACGGGCGGACGTTCGTGCTGATCGGCTTCCTGCTCATCCTCGCCGCCGCCACCGGGCTCCTGCTGCGCCGTCGCAGCCTTCCCAGAGGCTGACCGTCCCCGGTGTTCACCCTGGCCGGCCCCGGCCGACCGCGCGTCACGGATCGGTGGAATCACCACCGCCGGTGGACCGGCCGGATGACGCCACGGTGCTCCTTCGTCACCCCGTGGCCGAACCACCGCCGAACGCCCTCACCGCCCTCCCGCTTCTTGTCGTTCATCGTTAGCATCGGGAAACGACAAGGAGGGCCCATGGGATGGGAACGACTTCGGACGTGGTCGGCCCGCACCTGGTGGGCGGTCTTCGAGAACCTGATCTACCTGGCTTTCGCGATCGCCGTCATCGCCCTGCTCGGCACGGCGTGGATGACCTCGGGAGTGACCCACACGGGCCCCGCCACGATGGAGGTGCCCGGCTTGTCAGGCTGGCCCTTCGCCGACTACCGGCAGGTGGGGCCGCTGAGGATCGACCTGCACCACAGCGCCTCCATCTCGCTCGACCGTCCGGAGCGGTGGCAGATCCTCCTGCTGCGCCTGCCGTCGGTGGTGACGGCGCTGCTGACCACCATTCTCACCTTTCTGCTGTGGCAGGTCGCCCGAACCCTCAGATCAGGCGATCCCTTCATGTCACGCAACGCCCGTCGGATCTTCATCATGGCCGGCTGCGTGGCGGGGTACGGCCTGCTCGTCGAACCGCTCCGGACGCTGGTTGCCGTGATCATGGTGGACGGTACGCCCGCCGAGGGGATGGTCGACGCCGACTGGCCGTTCGCCCCGGCCCCCATCGGGTTCGCCCTCCTTCTGGCCGCGCTGGGGACGATCTTCAGAAAGGGCGCCCGCCTGCGTGAAGACGCGGAAAGGCTGGTCTGACATGCCGCCCGGCACCGGACACCACGTCCACGCCCTCCGGAGGGACACGTGGTGAAAGCATGAGGCATCGGCTCGTGGCCGTTCTCCTGCTCCTGACCGCCGCGCTCGCGGTCACTCCCGGCACGGCCTGCGCCTGCGACTGCATCTTCCCCGCCCCGGCGAAGCAGATGCGGGAGGCCGAAGCAGTGTTCACCGGGACGGCGGTGGCCGCCCGCCGGCCCGAGCGCGACCCCTTCGGGCCCATCCCGCCCGTCGTCTACACCTTCCGCGTCGACCACGTCTACAAGGGGCCGCCAAGCGCCGAGTTCGAGGTGGCCACGCCCGTCGAGGAGGCGGGGTGCGGCCGCCGGTTCGACACCGGGTCGCGGTACCTGGTGTTCGCCGAGCAGGGCGCCATGGGGTCGGGCCTGTTCGCGGCCGATCCGGGCGTGCCCCTGTACACCTCGCTGTGCCTGAGCAACCGGAGAGTCCGCCCGGGTGACGGCCCCCTTCGCAAGGAGGACGGGTTCCAGGACGTGGAAGCGCTCACCGACGACCTTCTCGCGGCTCTCCGCACGGGCGCCGCCCCCCGGGCGACCGCCGCCACCACCCGGCCCGGCGCCTCCGGCGCCGAGCCGGCCCCGCTCTGGGTCTACGGGGTGACGGCCGTGGCGGTCACCGGCCTCGCCCTCGCGGGGTGGCGGCACTCCGGACGATCCCGAAGGTAGGAGCGGCTCCACCTTCAGTGGTGGTAGGCGTGGACGACCGCGTGCCCCCGACCCCGGCCGATGATCCACTTGTTGACGGGCGTGGTGACCAGGAAGGCCACCAGCAGGGCGAAGGCCAGGGCTCCCCAGAACAGGCCGGAGGTGAGACCGGCGTCCATCGCACCGGGGACGGCGACCATGACGGCGTTGTCGACGATCTCCATGACCACGATGGACAGGGTGTCGGCGGCGAGCGCCAGCCGGACGGCCTTGCGCCAGTCGACACCGGCCCTGCGCAGCCCGACCAGGGTGAGCGCGTAGCCGAAGAAGAAGGCCAGCGCGACGGCCAGCACGATGGTGGGCACGTTCGGCCAACCGAGCGCCGTGCCGATCACCATGCCGAGCACCTCGCCGATGGCGCACCCGGTCAGGCAGTGCAGGGTCGCCGACGCGGCCACCCGCCACGTGGCCTTCTGCCGGTGACCGGCGTGCCGACCGGCCCCGTGGTGACCCGCGTGGCCTTCGTGGCCCGCATGCGCGCGATGGTCAGACCCGCGACTCTTCTCGTGCTCAGTGTGATCAACGTGGTGCATGGGCTCGGACATCCCAGCCTCCTGGCTCGCACTTCTCTCCAACCTCGCCCACCATATACCCCATGGGGGTATATGGCAATCGGTCTTTTCACCAGCCAACCTCGCGACACCGGATCAACCGAAACCACGAACTCGTCGTTCGCCGGGCAACGGCACGACAACAACACATGGCCTGCGCCTACGACGGCCGGTAGCATTGAGCGACCGGCTGCTGGAGGGGAGTCGCGCCCG
>NZ_BAAAVI010000032.1:0-89529 GCF_039534445.1 Streptosporangium fragile
CCACGGCGAGGTGGGCGGCACCTCGCTGATCCGCGACGTCCGCGACTACCTCGACCACGTACGCGGGGAGGCCGGGCGGCTGCGGGCGGCCGGCGTCTCCGCCGACGAGACGGCGGCGACGATCGACAAGGACGCCCGCGCCCGCTGGACCACCTGGGAGCGGCCCGAGTGGATCGGCTTCGCCGCCCGCGCCTTCTACGACAGCGCCGAGCGGTGAGAGGTGGGCCATGTCATGGACGCATCGGAGCGAAAAGGCACGGTAGGCCGCCCGGATCACCCCGTTTGATGGGACTTTTCGTTCCGATGCTCGTCAACTCCCGGATCTGCCCGGGTCCGTGTTGAGGCGGGTGGCCAGGCCCGGCGTGTCGATGTCGAAGGGCACCGGGTGCGACTGAGGGGACAGGGCGCTCCTCGGGGCGGCGGTTCGGTCGGCGCCGTCGGCGCCGCTCGCCCGTTCGACAGCAGGTCTAGGTCGGACCGCCATCGTCGGCGAAGCGCGACACAACCATCTCGACCAGTGCGGCGACGTCAGCATCGACCATCGGCTCGCCGGTCATGCCCATCCGGTGGAGCAAGGTTCCGACAACGACGTCGATGAAGAACAGGACCCGGTTCTCCGGCTCGCCGAGCGCGTCCTGGAGCGCGAGCCGGTACGGGTCCTGCAACCGCGCGGACAGGATCTCGCGCAGGACCGGATCGCTGACGGCATCACTGAACACACCCGCGAACGCGTCGCCCACCCCAGGCTCGCCGATCTTCGCCGCGATCCAATGGACGGCCGAGGACATGAGCTCAGCTCGGCTGGTGCCCTCCAGCGGCACCGGGCCGAACGCGTCAAGCAGGCAATCCACGATCAACTCGCCCTTCGAGGGCCAGCGGCGGTAGATCGTCGTCTTCGCGACGCCGGCCGCGGCGGCGATGCGGTCGACGGTGGCTCGCGCGTAGCCGAGCTCGTGGACCGTGCTCAGCGTTGCGGCGAAGACCACGGCGTTGAGGCCGGAGCGCGGGCGACCGGGTGGTCTGGCGGATGTGGTCGCTCGGGTCATGCTCACACGATAGCTTATTACGCTACCTTTAGTATCGATACTTGAGGTAGCGAAACTGTTGGGGTGAGGAGGACACATGAGCGAGGTCACCGGTACGGAACGGCCGCCGCTGGGCATCCGGCTGCTGCACGCCCTGGGCAAGGAGCCGGACTGGTCGGCGATGACGGCCGAGGAACTGGTCACCTTCCGCGAGGCGGTGAACCGTAAGCGGGCGTCCCGTCTGGCGCGGCTCATCACCGGGTTCCCGGACCGTGGTGCCATGATCCAGTGGCGTGATGTGGCGCTGCCCGGCCGCGGACTCCGGGTCCGGGTGTACCGGCCCTCGGCCGGGCACGGCGGCGGGGACACCGACCGGACCGGCCTGCCGCTCGTGCTGCACGTGCACGGAGGCGGGTTCGTGGGCACGGCGGTGCAGAGCGACTGGGTCAACAGTCACCTCGCCGCGCGGCTGCCCGCGGTCGTCGTCTCGGTCGAGCACCGCCTCCTCGACCCGGAGACCCCGCTCTCGGCGGCCGTCGACGACGGCTGGGACGTGCTGCAGCACGTGGTGGCGCACGCCGCGCAGTGGGGAATCGACCCGGCACGGACCGCCGTCTTCGGCGAGAGCACCGGCTCGATGGTCACCGCCCTGGCCGCGATCCGGGCCAGGGAGTCCGGCCCGCTCCTGCGGGCGCAGGTGCTGGTCAACCCCGCCGTCGACCTGACCCCGGCGGGGTTCGACCACGCCTCGATGCGCCGGCACGCCGACAGCCCGACCCTCACCATGCCGCAGATGCGGCTGTTCCAGCGGCTCGCCGTCCCGCCGGGAACGGATCCTCGTACGGTGTCGCCCCTTTATGCCGGTGACCTGAGCGGGCTGGCCCCGGCGCTCGTGGTGGTGCCGACCGTTGATCCGGTGGCCGATCACGGCCGCTGTTACGCCGAACGACTGCGGACGGCCGGGACGCCCGTGCGGCTCACCGAGTACCCCGGAGCGACACACGCGTTCCTGAGCATGCCGGGCGCGGTGCCGCAGGCGAAGGCCGCGCGGGCGGAGATCGTCGAGTTCCTCCAGGGGGCCCTGGCCAGGTGACGGGTTCCGGCTGCCGGTTGGTGTTCCACGTCATCGCCCCCATGGATCAAAGGGCTCCGGGGCGATCGACACAGCCGGTGAGCCGACCCGGAACACGATCATCGGCTCGACCGCGGGCCTGGTCGTGAGAAGAGATCGATGAAGACGGGAGAGTGATGAACACCACGGACCTCGCCCAGGCGAGAAAGCGGTCCGCGCCACCACCAGGAGATGCCGATCCAGCAGCGGACCGGACTGTGACGCGGCTGCTGCGTCCGCATCTCCGGAGTTTCGCCGCCGTCGTCGTCCTGCAGGCGATCGGCGCGGTCGCGGGTTTGGCGCCGCTGCTGACGGTCGTCGAACTGGGGCGCATCCTGTTGTCACCCGGCCCCGTCGATCGGGGCCACGTCTGGACGGTCGTGATCGCGGGCGCGGCCGGCTTGTTCGTCCGGCTGCTGTGCACGGCGGCGGCGTCCGGCCTTGGGCATGTTCTCGACGGCCGGGTGCAGCTGGCGTTCCGCCGGCAGCTGGCCGCGCGGCTGGGGCGCGTGCCGATCGGCTGGTTCTCCCGGCGCCGGACCGGCGAGCTGGCGAAGGTGGTGGGGGAGGACGTGAGTGCCGTGCACCCGTTCATCGCCCACGCCCCCGGCGAGCTCGTCGCCGCGTTCGTGGTGCCGCTGGCGTCGCTGATCTACTTGTTCACGATCGACTGGCGGCTCACGCTGATCACGCTGATCCCGGTGGTGATGGCCATCGCGCTGGTCCCACTGCTGATGCTCCCCGCCCGGACGCGCGAACAGGAGGAGTTCGACGCGGCCATGGGGCGGATCGCGAGCTCCGTCGTCGAGTTCGTGCAGGGCATCGCGGTGGTCAAGGCGTTCGGCGGATCCGAGCGCGCTCACCGCACGTTCCTCACGGCCGCCGACGACTTCGTCCGCGTCTTCTTCACGTGGGTGCGCGGCATGTCCCTCGTCGCCGCCGGAATGCAACTGGTGCTGTCACCGCCGTTCGTGCTGTTGGTCGTGCTGATCGGCGGTGCGGCCCTGATCACGTCCGGCTCTCTGGCCCCGGCCGACCTGCTGCCCTTCCTGCTGCTGGGGCTGGGGCTGACCGCCCCGGTGGCAGCCCTCGGCCACGGCTTCGACGACATGACGGCCGCCGGCCGCGCCGTCGGCCGGATCAAGGAAGTGCTCGACGTGCAGTCGCTGCCCGAGCCCGCCCAGCCGGTCGCGCCGCAGGGCCACCGGGTGGAGCTGCGTGACGTCCGCTTCGGCTACGAAGACGGCCACGAGGTGCTGCGCGGCATCGACCTGGTACTCGAGCCGGGGACGGTCACCGCGGTCGTCGGGCCGTCGGGAAGCGGCAAGTCCACGCTGGTCCGACTACTGCCGCGCTTCTTCGACCCGACCCACGGCTCGGTCTTGCTGGGCGGCGTCGACCTGCGCGAGATCGGCAGCAGGGAGCTCTACCGGACGGTCTCCTTCGTCTTCCAGGACGTCCGCCTGCTGCGCGCGTCGGTCGCGGACAACATCGCGCTCGCGGTCCCGCACGCCGACCGCAACGAGGTGATACGCGCCGCCCAGCTGGCCGACATCCACGACCGCATCCTCGAACTGCCGCGCGGATACGAGACGATCATAGGTGAAGAGGCCGAACTGTCGGGCGGCGAGGCCCAGCGCGTCTCGATCGCCCGCGCGCTGCTGGCCGACGCGCCGGTTCTGGTGCTCGACGAGGCGACCTCCTTCGCCGACCCGCAGACCGAGCAGGCGGTGCGCCGGGCCCTGGCGACACCGGGCGGCGACCGCACGATCCTGGTCATCGCCCACCGCCTGGAGACCGTCGCCGACGCCGACACCGTCGTGATGCTGGAGAACGGGTCGATCGTCGAGCGCGGCAAGCCCGCCCAACTGCTGAAACAGGGCGGAAAGTTCGCCGGGTTCTGGCAGTCCCACCGAGCCGCGATCGCCGACGAGATCGCAACCCACGGTCCCGTACGGCAAGGAGACGAGCCCCGATGATCCGAATGCTGCTGCGCGTGCTCGGAGACGAGTACGCCCGGGCGATGCGTCGCACCGTGGCCCTGATGACGATAACCGCGGTGGTCGAAGGCCTGCTCTACGCACTGCTGGTCCCGGTGCTGCAGGCCCTGCTCGGAGACACACCCGCGGACGCCGGGCCGTGGCTGATCGCGTTCGGGGCCGCGGTCGCGGTCTACGCCGTACTGCGCTACTTCAGCGATCTGTCCGGCATGCGCGTCGGCACCACGATGTTGCGCGGCATGTACTACCGGCTCGGCGAGCATCTGGCCCGCTTGCCCATCGGCTGGTACAGCGCCGGCCGGGTCGGCGAGGTGTCCGTCATGGCCAGCCGCGGCCTCCTGCAGGCGATGGGCGTGGCGGCGCATCTGCTGTCGCCGTTCATCTCCGCTCTGGTGACTCCGCTGACGATCGTCGCCGTGATGCTCGCCTTCAACTGGCAACTGGGCCTGGCCGCGCTGATCGCCGCACCCGTCGTGGCGGTCATCCAGGCCTGGACAGCGCGCTCGACGGCCGCCACCGACGCCGAGCGCCACGAACGCGACAAGGAGGCCACCGGGCGGGTCATCGAATTCCTCCAGGCCCAGCCGGTGCTGCGGGCCGGCGGCCGGACCGGCGAGCGGTTCACGCTGCTCGACGACTCGCTGCAGGAGGTCCGGCGCGCGTCCCGCCGTACCGTGCTGGCGACGCTGCCCGGCGCGGTGGGTCTGACGCTCACGGTGCAGACGATCTTCACGGTGCTGCTGGTGCTGGGTGCCCACCTCGTGCTCAGCGGGAACATCGGCGCGGCGGAGATCCTGACGATCCTGGTGCTCGCGGCCCGCTGCGCCGACCCGCTGCTGTCGCTGTCGGACATGAGCGGCAAGCTCCGCGGCGCGCGAAGCGAACTGGACAGGCTCGACACGGTCCTGCGCACCGAGCCGCTGCCGGAAGCCGCCGAGCCGATCCGGCCGGTGGGTCATGGCCTGGAGTTCGAGTCCGTCACCTTCAAGCACGGCGACCGCACGGTGCTCGACGACGTGTCGCTGTCCGTGCCCGAGGGACGGCGGCTCGCCGTCGTCGGGCCGTCGGGCGCGGGCAAGAGCACCCTGCTGCAGTTGCTCGCCCGCTTCTACGACGTGGACGCGGGCGCGGTACGCGTCGGAGGCGCGGACGTCCGCCAGATCAACACCGACGTGCTCACCTCGCAGATCGCCATCGTCTTCCAGGACGTCTACCTCTTCGACGGCACGATCGAGGAGAACGTGCGCCTCGGCCGTCCCGACGCCGACGAGGCCGAGGTACGGGCCGCGGCGACCGCGGCACGGCTGGACGAGGTGATCGAGCGGCTGCCCGGCGGCTGGGACGCCAACGTCGGCGAGGGCGGCGCCCTGCTGTCGGGCGGCGAACGCCAGCGCGTCTCGATCGCCCGGGCGCTGCTGAAGAACGCCCCCATCGTCCTGCTCGACGAGGTGACCTCCGCACTCGACCCGGTCAACGAGGCGGCCGTCCACGAGGGCATCGAGCGCCTGACGGCGGGCCGCACGGTGGTCATGGTCGCCCATCGCATGCGGACCGTCCGACGCGCCGACCGCGTCGTCTTCCTCGACGGCAGCCGGATCGTGGAGGAGGGCAGCCACGACGAGCTGCTGCGCCGCGGCGGCCGCTACGCCGGCTTCTGGAACATCTCCATGACACCGGCAGCAAGCGAATGAGTCCGGGAGGGGTGTAGCCAAGGAAAGCCCGGGGAAACCACACGGGCCGGGTGCCGAACTTCGTGCCTCCGGCCCCGCCGGACTCGCCGTGAGATCGCACCGGCAGGCCGGCGGCCAAGAACGGCCGCCGATTCTGCGAGGGCGCGGTAGACGCCGGCGGGGGAGGGGCAGGACTTCCACCCCCCGTAACCCCAGCGCAAATTGTTGCGTTGGAGTGCCTTGGCCGCCATGGGGTCGGTCAGCTCAGCGGTACGACCTCGATAATGACGTTGCCGATCTTCTGCCCGGTTTCGACATAGCGGTAGGCGTCGACGATCTGGTCCAACGGGTACTGTCGGTCGATGACTGGCCTGAACTGTCCGTTCTCGATCAGCTCCTGGAGGTGCCGTACCATCTCCCGGTCGTTCCTCGGGATGGGGAACTTCACCTTTTTGCCGCCGAGCAACGGCGTGACCAGCGGCAGGACCAGGTTCTGCCACCAGGGCCCCACGTCGGAGGACAGGTACGCCCCACCGGGTTTCAGCAGCCGCTTGCAGCGGCCGAATGTGCTCTTGCCGACCGCGTCGAATACCGCGTCGTAGGTCTGTGTGTCCCTGGTGAAATCCTGAGCCGTGTAGTCGACGACCCGGTCGGCGCCCAGGCTCCGCACCAGCTCCAAGTTCGCCGTGTCACATACTGCGGTCACCGTGACACCAAGGCTCTTCAGCAGTTGCACCGCCGCCGAGCCGATGGCACCGGTCGCCCCATGGACGAGGACGTCCTGCCCGGCCCGGATCCCGGCCGTCCTGATGAACGAGAGCGCATAATGCGAGCCTTCGGTGCCGGGAGCGGCCTCGGCGAAGGTCGTGCCCGCCGGCATGGTCGCGATCATGCCGTCTTCGGGAACCGACAGGTACTCGGCGTGCGCTCCGAACGCGCCCTCGTTGTACCCGAACACCCGCTCGCCCACGGCGAATGACGTGACGCCGCCGCCGACCGCCTCCACCACTCCCGCGAACTCGGTTCCGAGGACCTTGCGCCGCGGCCGGGTGAGGCCGGTGGCCATCCGCACGAAGAAGGGCCTCGCCGCCCGGTAGGCACAGTCCGTTCGGTTCACCGTCGTCGCATGCACCCTGACCAGAACGTCCTTATTCCCGACCGGGGGCTCATCCACCTCGGCGATCCGAACCACGTCCGGCGGGCCATACCTGGAATGAACCGCTGCCTTCATGGACGCACCCCACTATCCAGCTGTAAATTGCGATCTTTACGCTTCGTAGGCCGATTGCCGCTGGTGGTGAATGGTGCGGAAGCGGGCTTGGTGAGAGCATAACCCCGGCCTTTCAAGCTCTCCAGCCACCCATAGGTTGCGGTCCTTGGTCATCTTCTTCAGGGCGCTGCGGGCGCCGGTCAGGTCGTCCTCGGATCTGGTCAGCTTGGCCTTCAGCTCCCTGTCCTCCGCCACTGCGGCGCCCAGCGCGGCGACCAGGCGTTCGCCCTGGGCCGGCAACTCGTTGATCCGCATCGTCAGCTCCCGGGTGCCGGCCGTCTCCAGCGCCGCCCCCAGCCCCCGCTGGACGGCGGCCCTGAGCGTGTCCCGCTCGGCGCTCAGGGCTGTGGCCGGACGCGACGGCCACAGGCCGCCCTGAGCCAGAGCCCCACGGGGTCATGAAGGATGCGGATGGGAACGAGGCGGGCTTCGTCGGTGCGCGGGTCTACAGTGCCGCCATGACGGATGATCTCGGTGGGCACGGCGCCGCGTGGGCGGCTGCTCGGCCGGTCGTCACGTTCACCGGGCACGAGGAGGAGGCCACGACCGCGGTGGCCGTGAGGACGGCCGACGGGCGAGTGCTCGCGGTTACCGGCGGGTTCGGCGAGACCACCGTGCGGCTCTGGGATGTCGGCGCGGGCGAGCCCGCCGGGTGGTGGCGGCCGGGCTCGGACGACGCGTGGACGATCACAACCGGCGTGCTGGACGGGCGACCCGTCGTGCTGACCGGCGGATACGGCGGGCGGATCGAGGTCCGGGACCCGGCCGGCGGGCAGTTGATCCGCGCCATCGAAGTCAAGGAGTACCCGGGGATCACCGGCATCGACAATCTCGCCGAGGACCTGTGGTATCCCGGCGGCATCCATGTGAACGCCTTGGCCACCGCCGTGCTCGACGGACGGCCTATCGTGATCTTCACGGTACACACCGACGACTCCGGCATCGATGTCTGCCGCGACTTCCCGGTCGCGGGCATTCACGATCTGGCAACGGGGCGCCAGGCTGGTGAGATCGCGACCGGGCACCCGGGAGCGGTGCACCTGGCCACGACGGTCCTGGACGGGAGGCCCGTGTTGATCACCGCGAGCAGCGCGGACCCGGCGGTGCGGGTATGGGACCTTTCCACCGGGGCCCGCCTGGGAGCGGGGCTCTCCGGCAACACCGGCGGTGTGACGGTCGTGACGACAGCGCTCCTCGACGGTGGTCCCGTCGTCGTCACCGCCATGGCCGACACGACCGTCCAGGTCTGGGATCTGGCGGCCCGCCTCCGAGCCTGAGGCCGCCATCGATCTTCCACCTGGCGTGATCCTCGCCCTGGCGTGCCGGCCCGGTGACCTGTGCTGCAGCGCCGTCGAGGGCTGCCAGGAGGTGTTCGGCCTGCATCGGACGCGCGAGTGGCCGGTCGTGTTACCGGCGTCGCGCCGCCGGGTCCCTGGACGTGACCGCTTTCGTGCCGGTGTCCTCGATCTGTTGAGTCTCCGTCACCCGCGCGGGGGACGCCGCAGGGCCCGGCGCAGGCTACTTTTCGTGTTCTTCTCACGAAATTGCATGCCTGCGAAGGACGGTCCATGTCTGCTGTCATCGTTGCCCGGGAAGCGCTCGGCGGGAGGGTGGTCTTCTCCCGTGGGCGCGCGTGCCCGCCCACGGCTGATGCACCAGGGCCACCCGGCGAGCAAAGAGCCTGGTCCGCCCGGGCATTTCTCCCGGGAGACCGGGACGCCGGCCCAGGAGTCCCGGGACCCCGACCGGGTTGCCTGGGCGGATGATGGAAAACTCTGACGTGTTCCCCCGGCCGCCGGGCGCCACCCCGGGCGCCGCGGCCGAGGGCGGGCTCGGGGCCGGCGCGGCCTCGCCGTCTGCGGCCCCGCCGCGCTCGGTGTCCCGCCGTACGCTGCTGCTGGGCGGGCTCGGGGCCGTGGTCGCGGTCGGCGTGCCGACCGCGCTCGCCGTCCTTTCCGAGTCGGCGCCGGAGTCCGTCGTTCTCGCCGGTCACACCGACTCCATCTACTCGGTGGCCTTCAGCCCGGACGGGGCAACCCTCGCCACCGGCGGCAACGACACGGTGCGGCTGTGGGACGTGGCCGACCGCGAAGTCATTACCGCCCGCACCCACGACATCGACTGGGTCCACTCGATGGCCTTCAGCCCGGACGGGGCAACCCTCGCCAGCGTCAATCGCAACACGGTGCGGTTGTGGGACGTCACCGGCCGCGAAACCGTTACCCCCCTCACCACCCTCACCGGCTACACCGGCTACACCGGCCATGTCCGCTCGGTGGCCTTCAGCCCGGACGGCACAATCCTCGCCGTCGGCGGCGACGACCGCACGGCGAAGCTGCGGGACGTGACCGACCGCGAAAACGTTGTCACCCTCGCCACCCTTACCGGCCACACCGGCGGTGTCACAGAGGTGGCCTTCAGCCCGGATGGCAAAACCCTCGCCACCAGCAGTCTCGACGACACGGTGCGGTTGTGGGACGTGGCCGGCCGCGAAACCATCGCCACCCTCACCGGCCACACCGGCAGCGTCGGCTCGGTGGCCTTCAGCCCGGACGGCACAACCCTCGCCACCGGCGGCGGCGAGAACGACTACACGGTGCGGTTGTGGCCGGGGCTGAAGGACTGAAGTCACACCGCCGAGGCCTGACGAGCGGCCCGCGGAGCCACTGGATGCCGCGCACCAACGGCTCGGCGGGCCGAGCGCGGGTGGTGGGGACAACGACCACCACCACCCGCCGGCCGTGACGCGCGCCGTGATCGAGACCCGCCCGTGGCTGACGCTCCTCCAGCCGCCGTCCTGGGATCTTGGTAGTAACCGCGGAAAATTCAACGGATACCGCCGCCGGCGTCGACGTGAAGCACCCGGGCAAGGTCAGTGGCATGCTCGGCCCGGCCCGCCGCATCTGCCAACCGGCATGCCAATCCTGCGGGCCCTCACATCAGAGCAGGTCAGGGGCATATCTGTTGGATTTTCCGTGATTACTACCGGGACCCCGACCTGCGCGGCGCTCTTGGCCGCTACCCGGGCAGAAGCACCGTGCCGATGCCGAGCAACGCGCAGATCCCGAGGATGCGCAGCATCGGCCACTTCAGCACGAACGTCATGACCAGCGCGGCCACCGTGATGACCAGGGCGACGGGGTTGACCGTGCCGAGTTCGGGGACCTGGGCGTTGAACGGCCCCCACGCCCAGGTGAAGGTCTGGCCGAACAGGGTGTGCTCGGCGAAGTAGAGCGCCAGGTTGGCGATGATGCCGACCACGGAGGCGGTGATGCCGGTGAGCGCGGCGCTGATGGCGGTGTTGTGTCGCAACTTCTCGACGTAGGGGGCGCCGAGAAAGATGAACAGGAAGCACGGCACGAACGTGACCCAGGTCGTCAGCAGCGCTCCCAGCAGCGCTCCCGCCCACGGTGTCAACGCGCCGGGGTCACGGTAGGCGCCGAGGAACGCGACGAACTGCACCACCATGATCAGTGGTCCCGGGGTGGTCTCGGCCATGGCCAGGCCACGGACCATCTCGCCGGGTGTCAGCCAGCCGTAGACCTCCACAGCCCGCTGGGCGACGAACGCCAGCACCGCGTACGCGCCGCCGAAGGTGACCAGCGCCGTTCCGGAGAAGAACAAGCCTTGGGTGGTGAACACGCTGTCGGTGCCGAGCAGGAGCGCCACCGCGGCCACCGGCACCCACCACACGAGCAGCCCGATCGCCAGGATCTTGCCCGCCGAGCGCCAGCTCGGCTGGGCGTGGTGCAGGGCGTCGTCCGGGATCAGCGGCGCCGGACCGCCGTCGCTGCCGTGCCCGTTGCCGGACTTGAAGACGTGCGGGGCCAGCCGGTGCACCAGCCATCCGACGAGCGCCGCGGCGGCGACCACGAGGGGGAACGGCACGGCGAACAGCGCGAGCGCGGCGAAGGCGGCCACGGCCAGGGCGACGAAGAAGGGGTGGGTGAGCGAGCGTTTGGCGACCCGGATGACGGCCTGGGCGACGATCGCGAGCACGGCCGGGGCGATGCCCGCGAACAGCGCGGTCACCACCGTGGTGTCCTGCCATAGGAGGTAGACCGCCGACAGCGCCAGCAGGGCCAGCATGCCGGGCAGCACGAACAGGGTCCCGGCGACCAGCCCGCCGCGGGTGCCGTTGAGCAGCCAGCCGACATAGATCGCGAGCTGCTGCGCTTCCGGGCCTGGCAGCAGCATGCAGTAGTTGAGGGCGTGGTTGAAGCGCTGCTGGCCGATCCAGCGTTTCTCCTCCACCAGGGTGCGCTGCATGACGGCGATCTGTCCGGCCGGGCCGCCGAAGGTCTGCAGCGAGATCAGGAACCAGGCCCGTACGGCCTGCCGGAACGGGATCACATCACGCGTGGCTTCGATCGTCATGACGGCCTTTCATGGGCGGGCAGGCGGACGGATCGGAAGATCCGCCAGAGGGTGAGGTCGTAGGCGGTCTTGGCGGCTCCGGCGATGACGAACGGAAGGGCCAGGCCGAGGGGCAAGAGGAATCCGGCCAGGGCGGGCCCGGCCGGTCGGGTGAGGTAGCGGGCGGTGTTGGTGACGGCGGCGGCCGCGGTCCGTTCCTGTTCGGGGACCAGGGCCATCACGTACGCCTGCCGGGTGGGCACGTCCATCTGCGACAGGCAGGCTCGCGCCATCAGCAGCGCGATGGCCCCGGGCAGTCCGGGTGCGAATGGCACGGCGGCCAGCAGCAGGTTGGATGGGATGTGGGTGAACACCATCGTGCGCAGCAGCCCGATCCGCGCCGCCACCACCGGGGCGGCCAGCAGGGAGGCCGTCTGCAACACGCCGAGCACGGCGAAGGTGATGCCGATGGTCTGCGTGGTGGCGCCGTAGCGCAGGTTCAGCCAGTAACCGATGTACGCCTGCACCACGAAGCCGCCGGCCAGGCTGTCCACGGCGAACAGCGCGGCCAGCCGCACCACCGGGCCGCGCGAGCGGGCCAGCATCCGGGGCCGCGGCGACCCCGGCGAGATGGTGGGCGCCTCGACGCTGGTGGGCAACCGAAACGCCAGCATCATGCCGGCCGCGCCCACGACGGCCAGGACGCCGCCGAGCAGCCGCCGATCCGGTGGCAGCGCGCCGAGCAGCGCCCCTGCCGTCCCGGCGACGGCGGCGACCGCGTTGTACAGGCCGAAGCCGCGCACCACCTCCCGCTGCGGCCGCCCGGTGCTGGCCAACATGACCTGCTCCAGCGTGGTGAACGGCCCGGACTCCATCACCTCGACCGACAACGCGCCGGTCATGGCCACCACCGCCAGCAGCCACAGCGGCGCTCCGAACGCGATCGTGATCCCCGAGCAGACCAAGGCGCCGTACAGAGCGGCGTACACGCGGCGGCGCCCTGCCCGATCGCCCCAGCGGGCCAGCGCGAGGCTGGAGATCAGCGTGCCGGCCAGGATGGCCGTCAGCATCAGCCCGACCTCGGCGGGGCTCAGCCCTTCGAGCCGCAGGATCGCGCCGAGCTGAACGGCGGCGATGCCGTACCCGAGGCCGCGCAGCGCCTGGGAGGTCAGCAGCAGGCCGACCGCACCCATCACGCCGGCTCCCGCCCCAGTAGCAGCGCCCGCCGGTGGAACTCGTACAGGCCGTCGAAGAGGGGCCCGGTGATCTCCAGCACGCGCTCGTCGTCGCAGATCATGGACAGCCCGCGCAGGATCACATCCACGCCGCGCGCCTCGGGCGCGTCGAAGCGCTCGTCGTCGATGTCGGCCTCGTGCACGATCTCGGCCAGCTTCCACAACACCGGATCGTCCAGCTCGTAGCGGCGCAGGATCGTCTCGAAGCTGCAGTCATCCCCGTGATGCGACAGCTCGGCCCCGCGCATGTCGAACGGCGTCGCGTCCGCCGGCACCGCTGCGGGGTCGTCGACGAACACGAACTCCGGCTCGGGATCGATGTGCCGCCGGATCAGCCAGGCACACGCCGCCCGGTCGATGTGCACGCCGGCGCGCGTGGCCCACCTCATCGCGCGACCTCGCTCGCGCCGACGCCGGCGTCGGAGCCGGTATCGGCCAGCGCCAGCACCGCGCGCTGCGCGGCCTCACGCTCAACAGGCGGGAAGTAGTCGCGCCGGCCGATCCTGCGCAGCTCCGCCTGTAGCCGCTTCAGGGCGCGACTGCGCTCGCCCGGCCGCGCCCGGGCCGCCGCCTCGGCCTGCTCAAGCACCGCCCGATACTCGGCCGCCCGCGCGGAGCGCATCTCGGCGGCGATCGCCTTCTCCTGCGTGGCGCTGCCGGCGGCGGCCAGCCACACGGTGGAGCTGCCTCCCATCTCGCCGATCTCCTCGGCGATCCAGTCGATCTGCTCCCGGGTCCGGGCATCGGCGGGCAGCGCGACCAGCCCGTCACCCAGCCGCGCCACGCCGAGTCGGTCCAGCTTGCGCCAGATCGTGATCCGCAACGTCGACGGCTGACGCGGGATGCGATACGCCAGCAGCACCCATTGCCCGGCCGTGCCCGTCATCGTCTCCTCCACGCCATGCCCATCTCCGAGAGAAACCAGAGTTACAGTAACCATGGTTGCACATCATTGGCAATCGGAAGAACAGCGCCCCGGGGTTCACCCGTCCAATGGGTTGCTTGACAACTGTTGTTATCCGGCAAGCTGGCGATCACATGCCCGGCCCGAGCCGAGCGGCCGCCGCCCGGCGCGGCGGGTTCATTTCCCGGTTATCCGGCAACTCCGGGGGTGAGGAACAGTGGAACAACCGTTGGCGGTCAACGGCTGTTCCACTGTTCCTCACCCCCATGACGGCGGGCCTGGTCCGCCGTCTGCCCCTGGCCGCGCGCCAGGGGGCCGGTGGTCAGAGGAAGCTTCCAGGGTGGCGGGCGGCTCCGGGAGACGGGCTTCAGGTCGTGCTGATCGTCCATCGGAGGCGGCGGGCCTCCCCCAGCAGGCGGCTGCCGCCCTTGCGCGCCGCCACCCCGGACAGGCCGGGGACCTCGCCCCGCGCCTCGGCGAGGGTGGCGGCCGTGACCGCGACGGCCAAGAGGTCCGCCAGACCGGCCAATGGCCGTTCCCCGGCCTCCGGCAGCAGGGCAGGCAGCGTTTCCGCCAGCGTCGCCCACGTTTCGCGGTGCGCCCCGGACAGCGCGAGTTCCTCCAGCGCCGGTGTCACCCGGTTGAGCTTGACGAAGCCCGCGCGGATCAGGTGTCCCAGCGCCCAGCCGACATCGGCTCCGTCGAGCTCACCGCGGGCGGCGAGGATCTTCGCCGCCTTGACGGCCTGCGCCCGCTGGTCGGGCTTCTTGTGCCCTAGCGCTGCCGCGATGGCGCTCGCGGTCGCCCGCCCGACCGGCCCCTCGCCCTGGACCAGGGCGGTCAGCACCTTCACCTGGACGCGATTGCTGGGGATGCTCACGGCCAGGCATTCCAGCACATGGGCGGCGATCACCTCGCGGTGGGACGGCATGATGGCCGGCCACCACGACATGTCGTCGGAATGACCCGCCCAATACTCCTTCGGCTCCAGGACGCACAGGTCGCGGATCGCCTCCGGCAGATCCTGTGCCGGAGGAGCCATGCGGGCGTGCAGCGCGGGGACGCGGACGTAGTTCTGGTACGACACGGTGCGCATCATGGCCGCCATGCCGTACGTCATGTCCGGGTCGGCCAGGCCGCCGTCGCGCAACCACGCCGCCAGCCGCCGTCCTGCGGCCGAAGTCAGCCGTTCGGCCCGGGCCAGGACCTCGGGCTCGACGGATCGGGGCAGGCGGAGCAGGGCCTGGCAGAAGTCGAGGGGCAGCGGTTCATCGTCTCCCAGGAGCTCCAGGCGGCCGACCAGCGTGCCGGCGTCGATCTGCCCATTGGGGGAGGTCGGGGTGGCCAACAGCGTCGGCATCGTCCGGCCGGACTCCAGCAGGGCGATGACCTCGCGCAGCCGGTCCCTGACCCACCCGTCGAGCAGCGTGCTGTACACAGCATTCTCGGCCAGGTATTCGGTGAGCTGCGCCGAGCACCGGACGCTGTGCGCGGGTGACACGATCGCGAGCGCGCAGTGGGACAACAAGGAGCAGGGGTTGTTGGCGATGGAGGTGTCGACGTAGGAGTAGCTGGTGTAGCCCCACCGGCCCCACCTCTCCTCCCACCACGGCCGCAGGGCTTCAGCGATGGCGGCGCGGTCGCGGTGGGCGAACTCGACCAGAGCGGCCAGGATCCACTCGATCTCCATGGGCCTGTAGGAGATCCAGCCGGTGGAGAACTTGCCGGCCAGTTCCGCCGCGGAGGCGATCGGCGGGGGCAGCTTGGGGAGCGCGGCCCTCGGCCGCAGGACGCCGGGGACCGGCGGTTCGGGCAGGGCCGGAGCAACCTCGCCGAAGGCACCGGCGATCTGGGCGAGAAGGTTCGCCGGGAGGGTCGCCGCGGCTTCACGGATCACGTCCGCCGCGGTCGGGCTCGCGTGGGGCGCCAGCTTCAGCGCCAGGCGTACCGCGCGGTCGCACAGCGCGGGCGCGTCCTGGCCGAAGACCAGAGCGAGCGCCGCCAGGCAGCCGTCGGCGCGCTCGGGCGCCGCCCCCGCGATCCACCGCAGTGCGATCGTGACGTACTTCTTCTCCGCACGGAACGCCAGCGCGCCGACCGCCTCGGCGAACAGGTCACCGTCGAGCCCGGCGGCGTCGTCCACGCGGCGCAGCTCGTGGGCGGCCAGTTGCGCCAGCGGGGACGCGGCGACCGGCAGCACCCGTACCAGGTCCACCAGGGGGATCTCGTCGAGTGCCGGCCGCAGCAGGTTCCACAGCGTGACGAACGGCTCGACGTCGCGGGACTGCCCGTCGGTCAGAAACCGGGTCGTGCAGCCGTCGAGCAGGCCCCGCCGGTCCACGCGCCCTTCGGCCGCCAGGCTGGCCAGCGCACCGATGACGGACGGCCTGTCCTGGCCCGCGTCCCGCCAGTCGTGGGTCAGCGCGAGGGCGACGCCTTCGGCCTGGAACAGGCGGGGGACCATGACGTCCAGGAGGGGATGGTCGCGGACCACGTCGATCGGCGCGCCCCTCCCCAGCCGGTGGTGCAGGTCCCAGACCCAGCCCGCGACGGAGGCGTCGTTCCCGGGAGGCTCGATGCCCGTCTCGATCACCAGGATGGCCGCCAGCTCCCAGCCGGGCTCTCCGTCCGGGTTCCGCCCTCGGCGCGTGCCCGGCCGCAGGCCGGCGACCAGCCGGTGGGCCAGGTCCCGGCGCCACTCGTCCTTCCGTCCGCGGATCGCACGCAGGACACGTTCGGCGTCCGCCCGCGGCGCGTCCGGTTCGCGGAGCTCGCGGCGATGGAGCCAGGCCGCGACCTGCGCGGCGCCGGACAGGCAGGCCGCCCCCACCATGCGAAACACGTGCGCCCGGTTGATGACCTCCCACTGGGACGGGCCGCCGCCGCGTACCCGTTCGGCCAGGTATCCGGGCAGTTGCGCGGCGACCGCTTTGCGTTCCGTGTCGGTGAGGCCGGTCACGAAGGCCAGCAGTCCGGTGTCGTCGGTGCCGGTTTCGAGCTGTTTGCGGACTTCGTGCCAGGGGTTCACGCCAACGCCTCCGTCAGATCGGGAGCGACGCTCGGCTGGTTCGATCCGCACGTCAACACTCGGGACGGGCGCGACCTTATCGATCACCGCCGACAAACGACGTGATGGAGCGCGCCGCACCTGCGGCGCGATCTTCCTGTCAGTGCCGGGGCTTGCGGACTTCGAACCGGGCGATGGGCTTGGTGCTGGACGAGATCGACGCGCTCGGTGACACCGGGGCCTGGCTGGAGGGCATCGCGCCGTCGAAGGTCGCTGATTTCGCCGGGGAGGCCGACGCCCAGGACGCCGACACCCTGTCGCGTTACGACCCGGTCAAGCAGTTGGCGCTGCTGGCGTGCCTGGCGCAGACCGCGCGCATGCGGGCCCGTGACGATCTGGCGGAGATGCTGTGCAAGCGGGTGGCGGGCAACCTGCGCAGGGCGCGGGCGGCGCTGGAGGACATCCGCGAGCGCCAGCGCACGGTCAATGAGAAGCTGATCGGCACCTACCGCACGGTGCTGGAGCATCTGGATCCTGACGGCCCCGAGGCCGCCGGAGGGGTGGAGCGGGCGGTGGCCGCGGTCAACAGCGCCGGCGGGTTCTCCTCGCAGTTGGCCGACATCGAGGCGGTGGCGGCCTTCCACGGCGACAACTACGAGGTGCTGGCCCACCGGTTCTTCGCCAAGGACCGATCGGTGATGTTCGACCTGGTCGCCAAGCTGGAGCTGAAGGCCACCTCCGCCGACGACTCGGTGCTGGTGGCGCTGGAGATCTGATGCAGGTGGCGATCTCCATCAGCGAGGGCCGGTTGAGCTCGGCGACCTTGATGCGGCGGCTGCGCTCCAACTCCCGCAAGAACTGCATCTACAAGGTCTTCCGGGAGGTCGGCCGCAGCGTGCGTACCGTCGCCCTGCTGCGGTATCTGGCCGATCCGGCGCTGCGGGCCCGGGTGACGGCGGCGACCAACAAGGTCGAGTCCTACAACGGTTTTTTCCAGTGGCTCGGGTTCGGCAACAACGGCGTGATCGCCCACAACGACCCCGACGAGCAGGAGAAGCTCATCAAGATGAACACCCTGCTGGCGAACCTGGTGATCTTCCACAACGCCCTGGACCTGTGGACGTGGTCCGCACGCTGGTGGCCGAGGGCTGGCCCATCACCGCTGATGAGCTCGGGGAGATCTCGCCGTACCTGCGCGCACATCCGCCGTTTCGGCGCGTACGCCACCGACGAGATCGCCCAGGAGTCGGCGGCGTTCAACCCCGAGCTCACCGAGATCGACTTCACCGCCGTGGGCCTGGCCGCCTGATGAGGGGCCCCGCCAGAGCGGCGTCAGGTCAGCGGGTGAGGATGGCGCGAGCGCGCTGGAGGGCTCTGGCGTACGTTTGGCCGGCTGTCGCCGGCTCCGCGGCGAAGTGGCGCATTCCGGCGGTGTAGTACCGGTCCTCAAGGTAAGAGGGGGTCCCGGTAGTAATGGCGGAAAATTCAACGGATACCGCTGCCGGCGTCGACGTGAAGCACCCGGGCAAGGTCAGCGGCATACTCGGCCCGGCCCGCCGCATCTGCCAACCGGCATGCCAGTCCTGCGGCGCCCTCGCATCAGAGCAGGTCAGGGGCATATCTGTTGGATTTTCCGGGACCCCGTCAGTCGCTGCCGCAACCGCCCCCGAAGCCATCGGAGTCATCGTGCCGGCCGAAGTCGCCGCCGGCCCCGTCGTGGCGGCTGCTGGAACCGCCCGATGAGCTGGAACCGCTCGATGAATTCCACAGGAACCGCAGAAACCAGACTGCCCCGGCTGCCAGCCATATCCACCCCAACGGGGTCGATACCACCATAGATACCGCCACATCTACGAGGAAGCGCACAATGAGTTCAAAGTCGCTCACAGCCCCACCTCCCTAAGCCAGAAGGCCCGAACTGGCCATGCTGGCATAGACGGGGTCTGAGGAACATCGGAACCGGATCGTGCGCTAAGCCCTCTCAGATGGACGGGCTATTAAGAGATAAGTCTTGGGTTCCTTTGTGGCTGGGCAAGGCGCGGGCCGGGCAGCAGGTGGGCCCTGCCCCCGAGGTGTGGACACCTTGAATACCGGATGATGGAAATCCGGAGACAAGGAGTTCCACGTGGCGATGAAGTCGTACCCGCCGGAGTTTAAGGCGGACGCCGTCGCGTTGTACCTGTCTGATCCGGCGCGGACGTACGCGTCGGTGGCCTGCCGGCCGTTGAAAGCGGCCGAGTCCGTCCGGGGAAAGCCCAGGTAGTCTCCGGCGAGCACAATCGGATCCGCGGCGGTCATCGCGGAACGGTACGCGGTCACCGCACGTACATGTCCGACCGGTACTGCGGCCATGGCCTCTTCCCACCGTACGACGCGGCTGTCGGCGACCCGATCGGTCAGCCGAACTGACGACAGTTGAATAGGCGAACCCACCAGTCCGAGACCCCTTCCTGCAGCCCAGGTCGTCCGGCTCCGGGCTACAGGAGAAGGGCCGGCACGCCCCACGCCACCCCGGCCCCGCCTACCGCCCCGGCGACGGCCTGGGCCGGGGTGTGGTGCGTCACCCGCACCCGCGCCCACCCGATCACGGCCACCAAAAGCGCACCCACCACGAGCGTCAGCGCCGGGGGCAGGATGTGCGCCAAGACCACCGTCGCGCCGGCGGACACCCCCGTGTGGAAGGAGATCTTCCACAGCAACGTGATGGGACCCATGACCAGCACCCATCCGAGCATCACGGCCGCGGTCGCGGTCACGATCGCCGGGGCGTCCAAGACGGCGAGCAGGACCAGGCCGACCACCACGGCCACCAGCCCGGCCAGCATCGGCCCCTTCCGGGAGCGCCGATCCACCAGGTGCATCGAATCCAGGCGGCCGCGCCGCACGCCGACGGCGATCACCCCCGCGGGGATGCCCGCGCACAGGGCGGCGGCGAGCAGCCCCCACGCCGCACCGGCCCACCCGTGCGCGAGCCCTCCGGCGACGGGCGGCAGCAGAAGCGCGACGTACTGGGGGGCGAAGACCTCCGTCACCGCCCAAGCGACGCCCCGGCCGGTGCGGGGGCCGTCTTGAGGTGCTTCCACGCCGTCCACACGCTGATCAGCCATCGGGCTTCCTCCAGGATGTTCTCTCCGGCCTGCGCAGGGGTTCCCGCGTCGGAGGTGCTGCGGGCCGCGGCGGCGGTGTTCTTCGCCGCCGGGGCGTCACTCAGGTGTAGCACGGTCGTGGCCGCGTCGACCCGGCCGGCCGCGTAGGTGCCCTCGGGCAGCTCGCAGAACTCCGGGTGGCGGCCGGAGCCGCGGGCCGTGCCGAAGGCTGGGGGCGGCTGCCGCGCCGGGCCGCGTTCGCCGGACAGATCTTCGCCGACGCCACCGGGATCACCCACGCGGTCGCCGTCGCCACCGCGCAGCTCAACGCCCATGCCCGGCCCCGGGTCCGGGGGCGACCACCGCCACGGCCCCGGATCCTGCGCCGCAAGTTCGTCTACCTGCTTTGCAGAACGAAGCACCCGGTTGCCGGATAACCGGGAAACGAACTCTCCGTACCGGACGACATCCGCCCAGCCCGCTCAGCGCGATACAGGTCCATTTTGCGAGACAGCAAAGGTTGTCCCGCAGCCGTTTCACGTAGCGGGCTCACCGGTTCACCCGTATCCGACAGGATGATCACATGACGGTGAAGAACGACAGGCGGTGGAACCACAACATCCACTACCACCCCCGCATCCTTCGCGCGGTTCCCGACGGCGCCCAGCGCGCTCTCGACGTCGGTTGCGGCGAGGGCATGCTCGCCCGCGAACTGCGCCGGGCCGTGCCACACGTCACCGGTATCGACCTCGACGCGCCCAGCATCGACCAGGCTCGCGAGCACCCGGACGACGTCGACTACATCCTTGGTGACGTCCTCACCCACCCCTTCGAGCCCGCCTCGTTCGACGTCGTCGCGTCGGTGGCCACCCTGCACCACATGGACGCCGCCACCGGGTTGACCCGTATGCGTGAGCTGCTGCGCCCCGGCGGGGTCCTGGCCATCGTCGGTCTCGCCCGTAGCGCCATGCCAGGTGACCTGCCGCGCGACCTCGCCGGCGTCGTCGCCAGCACCTTCCACCGCGTCACCAAAGGCCACTGGGAGCACCCGTCCCCCATGGTGTGGCCGCCGCCGGTGACGTATCCGCAGATGCGGGCGTTGGCCGCCGAGATCCTGCCGGGCTCCCGGTACCGCCGCCATCTCCTGTTGCGCTACAGCATCACCTGGTGCAAGCCACAGGACTGAGCGGGGCCGGCCAGGCCGACGTCGCGGAGCATGGCCTCGCAGCGGGACGATCCTCTCCGGCACGGTTGACCGGCCATCCCACGGCGACCGCCAACCCCGCCCACGCCCAGCCGGAGTCCAGCAGCACGCTCACGACTTCCGTGATCGACCACCCGCTGTGGTGTAGGTCTCGCTTCTGATCATCCCTGCCGTCCGGCACGGGATCGGAACCACCCCTTGCAGGCCAGGTGACGGTAGACGACCGGGGTGCACAGGACTATGGATATCCATGCAGACGACTTCGGAAATCGACACCGCAGAGCAGACAGACCCTGCAGAACGACGGCACTGCCTGGCGTCGTCATGCCCACGACCTGGTCCGGCACCATCGCGTGTACCTGGTGGCGCGAGTCTTGGCGACACCCCTGAACGCGCCGGCCGACGCCTACGCCTGCGGGCTCTCCGTCCTGCCGGCACTGCGCTGATCTTCTGCCCGGGGCCGCGCTGATTCTCCGGCCCGGGCGGTACCTCCGGGCGGCTACAGCTGGTCGGCCAGTCGCTGGAGCGTGGCGGCGATCTGGATGTTGGTCTGTTCGTCGTCGCC
Source organism: Streptosporangium fragile (assembly GCF_039534445.1). Taxonomy (NCBI): domain Bacteria; kingdom Bacillati; phylum Actinomycetota; class Actinomycetes; order Streptosporangiales; family Streptosporangiaceae; genus Streptosporangium; species Streptosporangium fragile. The sequence goes on from NZ_BAAAVI010000032.1 coordinate 21,434, forward strand.
CATGCGGACGATCACCGTCCGCGTGGACGGGGACACCACCATGATCTGACCGTGCGCGCCCATGGCGGCCAGATCCCGCCCGCCGTCACCACGGGGCAGGACCCACCAACCGTTGCGGTATCCGACGCTGATGCCGGCGAACGTGGTGACGGGCTCGCGGTTCGCCGGGTCGAGGCTGCGGTCCAGGAACGCCCGGGGCGCGACCTGGCGTCCGTCCACCTTCCCGTCGTCGAGCATGAGCTGGCCGACGCGGGCCAGGTCGCGGGCGGTCACCACGAGGCCGCTCTCGTGGTAGGGGAACCCGTGGCCGTCGACGCACCAGGCGGCGGGATGCTCCGCGCCCAGGTCGTCCCACAGCCGTTGCAGCGGTCCCCGGGTGAGCGAGGTCCCCGTCAGCCGCTGGTACGCCAGGCCGACGAGGTTGGGCGCGTAGTCGTTGTAGGTGAACGGACCGGGCGCGCCGGCGATCTCCGGTCGCTGGACGACGGTCTTGGCCAGGTCGCTGGCGTAGTAGACCGACGGGTAATCCCGGTTGAGCCAGGGGAAGGAGGTGTTCTCGGAGAACGCGATGCCCGAGCGCATGTCGATCAGATCGCCCAGCGTGATGGCGTCGAACCGGGGATCCCTGGCGCGGAGTTCGGGAACGGCCTGGGTGATCGGCAGGTCGAGACCGCTGATCGAGCCGTCCGCGACGGCCTGCGACACGAGCAGCGAGACCAGTGTCTTGGACACCGAGAACGCGGCGGCCGGCCGGCCGGGCGCGCCGCCGGTGCCGTACCACTCGCACACCAGGCGACCGTCGTGGACGACGACGATGCTCTGCGCGTTCCGGGTGGGCAGGGACTGGCGGATGGGACAGCCGCCGGTGGCCGGCCACGGCCGGGGCGCTGCCGCCGCGCGTACCGAGGTGCGCTGCTTCCATTCGACGTCGGTGATGCTCGAGTCCTGATGGCCGAGCACCCGCAGCGCGTACGCGGCGTCGCCGCCGGCCATGACCAGCAGGAACACCGCGGCCGACGTGAGGATGGCCAGTGGGAGAATCCAGGCGGTGTGCCGCGGCACGCGGCGGGCAGATGGTCGCACGGCGGTAAGTATATAATGTATACAAATGAAGGGAGACGCCGGAATGCCACGCCCGAAAACAATCGACCGCACGGCGATCCTGCAGGCCGCGCTCGACATCGCCGATACCGGCGGCGTGCCGGCCCTCAGCATGCAGGCGGTCGCCACCCGGCTGGCGGTCACGCCGATGGCGCTCTACCGGCATGTCGCCAACAAGGCCGACCTGCTGGACGGCATCGTCGAACTGCTGATGGCCGAGATCATGGCGGACGCGCCGGCACCCGACCCGGACGGCGGGCGCGACGCCTGGCTGGACGCGCTCATCCGGACGGCCGGCCGCGCGCGGGCGGTGGCCTCCCGGCATCCGGCGGCGTTCACCCTGCTGCTGAGCAGGCCGGCGGCCACCACGGCCGCGCGCGAGGTCCGGGCGCACATCCACGGCCTACTGCGTCAGGCGGGCGTCGGCGGCGAGCACGTCGAGCGGCTCGAACGCATCGTCACCACCACCGTGCTCGGCATGGCGGCCGGGCAGGCGTCGGACCGGTTCGCCCACCATGCGCCCGGCGTGCTCGACGAGGACGTGCGCGCCCTGGCCAGGTTCGTGACGGCCGGCATCGAGCCCTTCCGCTCCTCAGAAGAGCGCGTCTCGCCGGCCGGGGTCAGTCGGGCAGGGAGGCGAGCCAGCAGGTGAGAATCTCGTTGACCTCCTCGCGGCGCTCCTGTTGGATCCAGTGGCCGCAGCCGTCGAGGATGTGCGAGGAGGCCAGGCATGGCAGGGTGGCGGGGTACGCCTCGATGGCGTCGGCCATCCAGGTGGTAGAGGCGTCCAGCGCGCCGCCGATGAACAGGGACGGCTGGGTGATGGGGGAGCCGTCGAAGTCGGCGAGGTCTTCCCAGTCCCGGTCCATGTTCCGGTAGCGTCCCAGCGCTCCGCTCAGGCCGGTCCGCTCGAACTCCGCGGCATAGACGTCCAGGTCATCCTCACTGAGCCAGACGGGCAGCCGACCCGCGGGGAAACGGTCGCGCAGCGTCCCGCCCCGGGAAACGAAGTGCGGGTCCGGGGCGTCGGCGGGCGGCATGGTGTCGGCGGACAGGGCGGCGTAGAAACCGGCGAGCCAGCCACGGACGTCCGGTTCGATCTCGGCCTCGGCCCGGCCGGGCTCTTGAAAGTAGCTGACGTAGAACTCCTCCTCTCCACCCATCTGCGCGAAGACCTCACTCGGCCGCGGTCCGCCGCGCGGGGCGTACGGCACGCTCAGCAGCCCGACCGCGCGGAAGACATCGGGCCGGACGAGGGCGGAGTCGGCGGCGATCGTCGCACCCCAGTCGTGGCCCACGATCACTGCCGTCTGCTCGCCCAGGGCGTGCACCACGGCGACGTTGTCCTCGACCAGCTCCAGCATCCGGTACGCGGCCACGTCACCGGGCTTGGAGGAGCGGCCATAGCCACGAACGTCGACGGCGACGGCCCGGTAGCCGGCCGCGGCCAGTGCCGGCAGCTGGTGGCGCCAGGAGTACCAGGACTCAGGGAACCCGTGCACCAGCAGCACCAGCGGCCCCGAACCCTGCTCCACCAGGTGGATGCGACCGACGGAAGACGAGACCAGACGATGCGTGATCTCCGTGACCAAAGCGGGCTGCGACATGGATCCTCCAGCGCTTTCGATTCCTGTGCGCCGAGCGCACACCGCCGGCCGTTACCAGGTCGGCCCACCGGCCAGCGGTTTCTCGCATTCATCATCCGACGGACGATGAGGCTGCTGCGAATCGGTTTGCCACTTCGGCAAACAACCTCGGGAGACCATGTCCTGATGTGATGCTCGTTGTAGCGGTTTCCCCGGGCTCCGACCCGGTCGGCGAGTTCGTTGAGGTCCGTCAGCTCGTCGGCGGAGAGCGGCAGCCGGGTGGCGCCGATGTTCTCCTCGACGCGCGCCAGGCGCCGCGTTCCGGGGATCGGGACGATCGACGGGTGCTGCGCGAGCAGCCAGGCGAGCGCGACCTGTCCCGGTGTGGCGTCTTTGGTCTGCGCGAGCTTCGCGATGTGCTCGACGAGGACCTGGTTGGCCGCCCGGTTCCCGGCGGTGCTGGTAAAACAGGTCGATCGTCTCGACCTTGAGCCGTTCGAGTGAGGCCGTGGCGACGGCACGGATCCGCTCGGGCCGGCTGTCGAGTCCGACGGGGGCGCCGTTCTCGATGCGCCAGCCGAACTTCGTGGCGATCACCACTTGGTCCCGGACCGGAGCGAGGGCCTCTCCGACGAGTTCCTCGTTGATGTAGGGGCCGTACACCTCCGCCGTGTCGAAGAACGTGGCCCCGCGGCCGACGGCGCCGCGGAGCACGGCGATCATGTCGGTCCGGTCACCCGGGTTCGGGCCGTAACTCTGCGACATTCCCATGGCGCCGAAGCCGATGGCGGAGACCCGCAGCTCGCGCCCGAGCGTTCGGGTGTGCATGCTTCCTCCTTGCTTGATTCTGGGCCGAGGACCGGCGCCCGCGGGCAGGTACCGGCATAGATGAGCTACCGGGCGTGCACTTCGGGAGCCCCGCCCCCGCCCCCGCCCCCGGGCCCGGCCCGGTCCGGGGAACCGGAAACTCCAGGACCCGCAGCACGTCGGGCCCGCCGAACTCGGTCACTCCTACGGCAGGTCCGAGCCGCACACGCAGGTGGCGACGGGCGGATGATCGCGTCGGTGGGGTCGATGATGGCCGGGGCGGAGCGGTCGACAGGACCTCATGGCCGGCCCGAACACGCACATCGATACCGCCTGGAAGGAACAGCGGTCGTAGGGTGCCCGACGGCGAGGCCCCCTGCGCCCCGCGGGGCACCTGCGGCGCTCCCGTCCGCCGCCCTGACGCGGCGGTGCCACCGACCCACGCCACCAGGGAAAACACGCGTTTCGGCCGCCGACACGGGGTAAGGATCCACGGTAGCTTCTGAGTCACCTGGTATTCGGGAGCACCGGATGTCCCAGATCACGCTTACAGCCGCCGCACGCCAAGCGCTACGCGCCGATGAAGTGGTCTTCGTCGACTGGCACGTCACCGGCCTGTGCTGCGCCGACGCCGGGGAGTTCTCGGTCAGGCCGCTGCGCCGCTCCCGGCTGCCCCGGCGGGCGCGCCGGCTCGGGACGGATCTGGTGTACGCCCACCCCACCGCCTGGGTTCATCTCGCCGAGCTTCCGGTCACGATCGACTGCCGCCCGCTGGGGCGCTGGCGGCGCTTCACCACCGATCTGCCCCCGGACGCGGGACTGCGTTGCTGCCTGGGCCGTCCCATATATGGGAGGTAACCGGTGAACGTGCGCTCCATCATCATCTGGACGGCGATCGCCGCCGTCGGCGGCGCGGGGTGGGCGGTCCTCGCCCTATCCAGAGGCGAGAACGTCAACGCGGTGTGGCTCCTGGCCGCCGCGCTCGGTTCCTACGCCATCGCCTACCGCTTCTACGCCCGGTTCATCCTGCACCGGGTGCTGGGCGCCGACGACCGCAGGGCCACCCCGGCCGAGCGGCTCAACAACGGCATCGACTATCACCCGACGGACCGGCGGATCCTGTTCGGCCACCACTTCGCCGCCATCGCCGGGGCCGGGCCGCTGGTGGGGCCGGTGCTGGCGGCCCAGATGGGCTACCTCCCCGGCACCATCTGGATCATCGCCGGGGTGATCTTCGCCGGCGCGGTCCAGGACATGGTCGTCCTGTTCTTCTCCATGCGGCGCAACGGCAAGAGCCTGGGGCAGATGGCACGCGAGGAGATCGGCCCGGTCGGGGGAGCGGCGGCACTGGTCGCCGTCTTCGCAATCATGATCATCCTCCTGGCCGTGCTGGCCCTGGTCGTGGTGGGCGCCCTGGCCAGTTCCCCCTGGGGGGTCTTCTCCATCGCGATGACCATCCCGATCGCCCTGTTCATGGGGTTCTACCTGCGCACGCTCCGGCCGGGCCGGGTCGTCGAGACCACCTTGATCGGCGTCGGGCTGCTGATCCTGGCGATCGTGGCCGGCGGCTGGGTCCAGGAGTCGAGCTGGGCCTCCACCTTCACGCTGAGCCCCTCGGCCCTGGCGCTGTGGCTGATCGCCTACGGCTTCGTCGCCGCGGTCCTTCCCGTGTGGATGCTGCTCGCGCCGCGCGACTACCTCTCCACGTTCATGAAGATCGGCACCATCGCGCTGCTCGCGGTCGGGGTCGCCGTCACGCTGCCCCCGATGAAGAACACCGCGTTCACCGACTTCGCCTTCAACGGCAAAGGACCGGTCTTCGCCGGGTCGCTGTTCCCGTTCGTGTTCATCATCATCGCCTGCGGGGCACTGTCGGGATTCCACTCGCTGATCGCGTCCGGCACCACGCCCAAGATGATCCAGAAGGAGACGCAGGTCCGGATGATCGGTTACGGCTCCATGCTGATGGAGTCGTTCGTCGCCGTCATGGCCATCACCGCGGCCTCGGTCCTGAGCCCCGGCCTGTACTTCGCGATGAACTCACCCGCCGGGGTCGTCGGCACCACCGTCCAGTCCGCCTCGCAGGCGGTCGCCAACATGGGCTTCGTCATCACACCCGAGCAGCTGCAGTCCGCGGCGCAGGCCGTGCAGGAACAGACGCTGATCGCGCGGACCGGGGGCGCACCCACACTGGCCGTCGGCATCTCCCAGATCTTCTCCGGCTTCCTCGGCGGAGCGGGGCTGCAGGCCTTCTGGTACCACTTCGCGATCATGTTCGAGGCCCTGTTCATCCTCACCACGGTCGACGCCGGCACCCGGGTCGGCCGCTTCATGCTCCAGGACACGCTGGGCAACCTGTGGAAGCCGATCAGCCGGGTGAGCTGGTGGCCCGGCCTGGTGGCGACCAGCGCCGTGGTCGTGGCCGCCTGGGGATACTTCCTCTACCAGGGCGTCAACGACCCGCTCGGCGGGATCAACCAGCTCTTCCCGCTCTTCGGCATCGCCAACCAACTGCTCGCCGCGGTGGCCCTCACCGTGGCCACCACCCTCCTCATCAAGAGCGGACGGCTGAAGTGGGCCTGGGTGACCGCGGTACCGCTCGCCTGGGATGTCGCGGTCACCCTTACCGCGAGCTATCAGAAGATCTTCTCCGACCAGCCCACCCTCGGCTTCTTCGCGCAGCGCGACCGCTACCAGAACGCGCTGGACCAGGGGCAGCTGCTCGCCCCGGCCAAGACCCCCGACGCGATGCGGCAGATCGTCCTCAACTCCACCGTCGACGGGATCCTCGCCGCACTGTTCGCAATCTTGATCATCATCGTGCTCCTGGACGCCTTCCGGGTGTGGGCGAAGGCCATCAGGACGAGGGAGCCGCTGCCGAGCACGGAGGCACCGTTCGAGGAATCCAGGATCCTCGCACCGGCCGGGCTCATCGCCACCCGTGAGGAACGCCGGATGATGGCCGGCACGGCGGGCGGGACGACGGCGACGGGAGGACCCGGCCGGCGGTGACGCGCGTCCGCCTCCGTCAGGTCGCCTCCGCCGGACCGCCCCCGTCACGTCGTCGCCGGTGCAGGCCGAGCCCGGCGTACCTGTCGGGCAGGACGCGGGCGCGATCTCGGGGCGCGGGGCATCGCCCGCGCCCCGGTAAGGGGCATCCCGGAACTTTCGTCAACGCCGGCCGGCGACCAGGGCACGGCGGACCATCGACGCGACGACGGCGACAGCGGCCCGAGCGCCGGCCGTACCGTGGCACCCCCACGACCTTCCGCAGCCCCCTGCGCATGCACGCACAGAGCCCGCGAGGCCGGCCTCCCATGCCATCGCGGTGATGACAGACCCGTCACCACCCCGACGACGCGTTCCCCGGACCGGAGCCCCCGGTCAGGGGCTCATTTCGCGGGCTTGCCGGTGCGGCGCTGACCGTACCACTGCAGGGTGCGGTCGGCCAGACCGTACAGGCGAGGACTGTCGAGGATACGGCGGCGCAGACGGCGGACCGGCTCGGTGCGAGCCCAGTGGGCGGCGGCGCGTCCGGTCCGCCTGCGCACGATGCCCTCGCTGACCGGCACGGTCCGGCTGCCCAGGAGCCTCTTGTACTCGTAGCCGGTGGCGACGCTGAGGTCGATCGAGTCGATGCCGATCGCGGCCCCCGCCTCGGCCATGTGGAAGTGCAGGATGATGCCGGGGGAGTACTTGCCGAAGGCGGGGTCGTAGGCGGGGAACCAGTTGACCAGGACCGACGCCGATCGCAACCCGAAATGACCCGCCACCGGCTCGCCGCCGGCGTACAGCATGGACAGCACGCCGCCGAAGTCCTTGGTGTCGATGGCGTGCATCTTCTCGACGAGGTCGACCACCCACGCCTTGCCGAAGCGGTCGGCGCGGCCCATGCGGGCGTACTGCGCCGACTTCCACTCCCGCAGCAGCCGAAGCTGCTCGTCGGCCTCGACGGCGAAGACGAAAGACACCTCCCCGACCTCACGGCCGAGTTTGCGCTCCTTGTACCGCATGGTCTTCATGAACTTCGGCGACCTCTTGACCAGCTGATCGAGGTAGGCCGGGTAACCGTCGGCCAGGTCCATGACGGCCGCGTCCTGGCTGAGCGTCGTGAACGGCTCGAACCACGGCTGATCGTCCACCAGGCAGCCGAACTCCCACACGTGCAGCCCGCAGGCCCTCATCAGGGCTTCCAGATCGAAGTCGGCGCCGGGGCGGTGGATCAGTCCCTGGCACAGCGACACCCACGCGCCGACGGCCGTGGCCACACCGGCATGTTCCTCGTAGGGGAAGAACCCGACGATCCCCTCCTCGTCGCGGACGACCGCGACCCGCACATGGCCGGAAACCTCGCCCATGCCAAGAGTGAACTCGGGACTCAGAAAGGGATTCGCCAGATGCGGCTGCGCCCGCTGCATCTCGCGCCACGCATCGATCTCCGCGGTGCCCAGTTCACTGGGCCGAACCACCACAACATCCGTCATCCGCCACTCCTCATACAACATTTAGACGACATCTGATCAAGCGAAGACATCGGTCCGGCCCACCGAAAAGTCTGGACATGTCTACCGCATGATGATCGCACTAACTAGACCTCGCCCGACGCGAAAAAGTTCCCGCAAGCCCGCAGGACCCCACCGGAAGATCAGACGCTCGGCGGGCGGGCGGCAACGGACCCCGGCGCGACCTCGCCGGCGAGGTCGAGGGCCTGCCGCGCCGGCGAGGTCGCGCCGGGGGAGCACACCGCAACCGGGGGCCGAGACAGCCGGCGGCTTCGGCTCCCGACCCGCCCGAACGGCGCGGGGCAGAGGCGGCGGTGCGCCCGAGCGACCCCCGGGCCGGCGCCGAGGGCGACGCCGAAGGGCCACTTCGCCACTTCGCCGATTCGCCGATTCGCCGAGAATCCGATCAGCGGAAAGCCGGGGCGGACCTTCACCGGACCTTCACCGGACCACTTCGGCGAGACCCGGACCAGGTTCTGCCCCGCCCCGGTGAACCCGCTCGGCAAACACGGTCACAAGCCGCCACAAGCCGCGAGGACGGCAGATCCGAGAAGACTCCCTCCCCGGCCGTCTCACCGAACCTCTCGGTATGAAAGGGGAAGCCGTCCGTCGCAACGACCCGCCGCCGAGGAACACGGTGTACCGGGACCTCGGCGCGGACTTTCGGCCGGCTGCCCTCATCGACCGGGGCCCGACCGCCCCCGGCCGGCGGATCCATGACGTCGCGCGCATGTGCCGGCAGCTTCTTCGCCTGGGACCCGATGTCACCGATGTGACAGCGATCTGCGGCATCGGTCCCGACCACCTTCGGATCGCTGCCCGGACCCTGACCACCCGCCGGCATCCGGACTCCGGGATGGCTTCGGCCTGCCGGTGGGTGGCCGTGCTCGCGCGCGCTGCCCGCCTCGGTCCCCGTTCAGGGCCTGAAGCCCTTCTGGTCGCATCGCTGGCCGAGCCCGATCAGGAACATCCCGACCGCCGCGCCCGCGAGCTGGACGTTCGGCTCGCGCGCCGGATCGACCGCCAGTTTGTCCAGCTCGTCCAGGTAACTCTGAACGCCGCCCTTGATGTTGGCGAAGCTCTCCTGGAGATCCTTGTCGCCGGTCTCCAGCGCTGCCACCCGGGCGATCTCCCCGGCCTTGCGCTCACCCTCCGGGATCGACGTGGGGGCGCCGCGATTCAGGGCCCACTGCCGGGGGTCGATCTCCGCCTCGGCCAGGATACGGAAGGCCTCTCTGCAGGTGTCGGCGGGGGCGGCACCGCCGCAGGCGGTCAGGGAGGCCACGAGGACCGTCGGCGCGGCAATGGTCGCGACCAAGCGCGTGCGCATGACGTCGGAGTGATCGGCGGTAACATGCTCCGTCAAGACGCACCCTTGAATCACTCCGGATTTCACGGACTCCGCCTGATCCGGTGCTGTTCACTCCCGGGAATCTTCTCAACCGAGCGGACGATACACATCAGCCGACGTTGCGGGCCGAAACCGCAAGAACCCGGAAAAGGACAGCGATAATCAACGAGTAAACCCCCGATCCGGAATTTCGACGTCCAGATTATTCCTTTTGTATATATGCACGCCAGTGTTACCTTTCTGGACGCATGTGCCGGTGTTATAAAACGAGCGGCTCACGCGGTCGCGCCGCTGAGCGCCCCATCACCCGAACACCGAGGGGACGCCCGTGCCCGCCATCAGACCGTCCCATATCCTCAGACGTATCGCCCTTGCCGCCGCGGCGACGGTAACCCTGCTCGCCACGAATCCGACCGCCGTGTCCGCGGCACCGGCGAAACTCCCGGGCCTCGACGGAACCTGGGCGTGCACCGTGCCCGCCGGGTACGTCTACGACGAGATCCAGCACAGCCACCAGTGCAGCCAGACCACCTCCCTCGCGCCCATCTACCGCCTGCGCACCCCCGCCGACGGCTTGACCTCGTGCAGGACGGCCCCCGGGTTCGTCTTCGACCAGCGCACCTTCACCTCCGCCTGCAGCCCCTACGTGGCCGGATACCCGGCCACGACGTACCGCCTGCGCACCCCCGCCGACGGGATGACGTCCTGCGCGACCGTGGCGGGCTGGACCTACGACCTGCTCACCCACACCACCACCTGCCAGTTCAACCCGGGTGTCCCGACGTCGACCTACCGCATCAGGCAGCCGGCTGACGGGCTGTGGGCCTGCACGGTGCCCAGCGGCTGGACGTACACCGCGACGGCGAGCACCTACGACTGCAGCATCAACAGCGGCAGTTCGTCGACCAAATACCAACTGATCCACTGACCGCCGTCCCCGGGGTCGCAACCGGCCCCGCGACCGCCGTCCACGCGGCCGGACGGATGGGCTCCGCCGACATGGCGGGCCCCTGAGGAACTCCGAACCACCGGGTCAAGGCGCGGCCCTTACCGCACAATCCGACAAGACCGATGCCGCCTGACGGACTTCCAGAAGCGGGGGGAATTCCCTGTGCGGCCTTGTGCGGCTGCAGCCGCACAAGGCCGTCGCGACCCGCGTGGCCGACCGGCCCGGCCGAGACACCGGCCCAAAAGCTCATTTCAGGAAGATTTCTGAGGATCCGAAGCCGTCAAGCGCTGCGCGGCGGCCCTGGCACCGTCAGTGCGCACCGCGGCGGCGACGGACCGGGCGCGGACGGCCACGTCGGGCTGGAGGGTGTGCTTGAGGGCACTCGTCAGCGAGCCGGCGGCCGGCACGCCGGGTGCGTGCGCGGCTCCGATGCCGAGGTGCCGGACCCGCTGCGCCCAGTAGTGCTGGTCGTACACCTGGGGGATGACGACCTGGGGCGCACCGGCCTGCGCGGCAGCGGTCGTGGTGCCCGCGCCGCCGTGGTGGACGACGGCGGCGACCCGCCGGAACAACGCCTGCTGGTTGACCTCGCCGACGGACAGGCAGCCGGGCTCGCCGTCCACCGGCGACAGGTCCGCCCACCCGCGGGACACGATCGCCCGGCGTCCGAGCGCACGAGCCGATTCGACCATCACCTGGGCGAGGCCACGCGGCGCGCGCATACTGCCGAAGCCGAAATAGACGGGTGGTTCACCGGCCTCGAGGAACGCCTCCAGCTCCGGGGAGAGCGGACGCTCGTCCGGCAGGATCCAGGCGCCGGTCCGGAACACGGCCCGGTCGGCGGGGTCGGGCCAGGGACCCAACGTCGGGTCGGCGGCCAGCCAGGGCCGGTCGGTGAAGACGTGGCCGCGCACGTCGTCGACCGGGGCCAGGCCGACCGATGCCCGATGGGCGTTGAGCGCGGCGCCGAACATGTCGTTGAAGCCTTCCGCGTCCCGGGCCCACAGCTCGCGGTTGCCGGCCGCCGCGGGAGCCGGCGGCCGTCCCGGCAGGGGCAACGGAGGGTGGTGCGGCGAGGGCAGAACCGCCGGGCAGTAGGCGGCGAAGACGTACGGGACTCCCATCGCCTCCGCCACCGAGCGGGCGGCCATCTGCAGGGCCGTCGCGGCCACGATGACGTCACAGCCTTCGGCTGCCGCCGCGACCGTCCCGAACTGGGTGGCGACCGTCGCCCGCGCCAGCCGGCGCAGCTGCTCGGCCGAGGGCGGGACCGACGGGGCCGAGGCAGCCGACGGGCCGGTGGCGGCGGCGCGCAGCTCGGGCCCGATGGGCACGACGGGGATTCCGAGGCTGTCGATCCAGTCACGGAAGTCGGGCGGCACGCACATGCGGACCTCCTGCCCCAGCTCCCTCAACTCCGACGCCAGCGCCACCAACGGCTGCACATCGCCCCGCGACCCGATGGTGGACAGCAGCACACGCATCCGAACCCCCTGCGACGATTCCGGGTGCGGTCGAGCGACCGCACCGTGAATGTGAGCCCGCACACGCATCCGCCCGGCGTTCACCTCGCGCCGGACCGGCTCACGGCCCCCGATTCTGGGCCGGCACCGGGGTCTTGCCGCAAGACCCCCTCCCGGCTGTACGTTGAAAGTGGCGAGGAGGACGGAGTTCTCCCCAGCGCCCCGTCAGGCCGTCCAGGGCACCCGTCCGTCGCGTCCCGGCCCCCTCCTCAGCCCCCCCTTCAGCGCCTCATCCAGATCCACCCGCTGCTGTGCTCGTCGAAGGAGGGGTTGCCGCCGGCCGCGAACACCTGGTCGCCTCCGGGGACCTTGGCCATGTCGAACACCGCGGGCCCGTTGTCGATCCTGGGCGCCTTCTCGTATGTCCAGGACCGGCCGTCGAAGTGGAGCAGAATGCGATGGTCGTCGTAGGCGTAGTTGGACGCGCCGAGCCATACCCCGCCGTGGCCGTCCGGCGCCACGGCCCCGAACGAGACCGCCCCCGCCGGGACGCCACCGGCCAGGCTCCACCGGCCGCCGTCCCGGCGCATCAGCAGCGCGGCCTGGCGGCGGCCGGGCCGCGGGATCGAGCCTGCGACCCAGACCTCCCGCGCCGACACCGCCACGACGTCGTGGAACAGGACCTTCGCGCCGCTGAGCGACGACGGCGTGTGCACGGTCCTCCAGCGGCGCCCGTCCCAGTGCTCGACCACGGAGACGTCGCCCGCACCACCGCCGGCGAGTGCCCACAGATCGTCCGGGGCCGCCGCGCTCAACCTGCTCACGTAGGGGGAGGGGGAGGAAACCTCGGACCAGCCCGACGGGGACCAGCGCGCGAGGGGGAGGCTGCGCCGAGACGAACCGCCCGGCGTCCCGGCTGCCGGCGACCCATACGTCCCCGGGCCCGGCGACGACGGCGTCGTCCAGGGAGACCGAGCGCGGCCAGGGCGGTCTTCCCCGGCCTGACCACCGGCGGCCGTCCCAGCGCCACGCGTCCGCGTCCCGGTCGAAGACCCAGATGTCGTCCGCGGGCGTCCCGGACACCACCGTGGGGTACCGCAGGCCCTCCGGCGGGCGCGTGGACCGCCACACGCGGCCGTCCCAGCGCCGCACACTGCCGCCATACAGGCCGCCATTCTCGCCGTCGGTACCCACCGCCCGCGCCTCGCCGGGCGCGGTCGCGCCGACCCTGGTCATCTCGGCGCCGAAGAAGGTCAGCACCTGCTCAGCGCCCGCAGGGTGCCGGTGCTGTCGGGGTCTTCGGCGGTCAGCAGGACCGAGAGCAGGTCGCCTCGGCCGGCAGCGTCGGCGCTGGCGGCGGCGTGGCCGCAGAGGCTGGTGCGGCGGTGGCTGACGGCGTCGGCGGTGGTGCGCCGCAGGCTGGCCTGGGCGCGGTTGTAGCGCAGGTTGCCGAGGGTCGGCACCTGGTTGAGCCGGGGCGGGGTGAGCGTGCGGCGGAAGATGCCTGAGGCGGCGACGGTGAGGCCGTCGACGATCTGCCGGTCCATCGCCGCCGGCAGCCGGGTGGCGAACATGGCCTTGACCATGGCTCGCATCGTCATGGCCACCATGGCGTGGTTGACGTCGATGATCTGGCCATGGCGTCAGGAGCGGGTCATCTCCTGTGCCGTGGTGACCGTCGCTGTGGTGTAGGCGGGGAAGTGCTCGGGGTGGAAGGCGGGCTGGCACAGGCGGCGCTGGCGTCGGCGCTGCCGGTGCGGGCAGGTCGCCAGCCCGTCGCCGGAGGCCTCGCGTGCCCGGTCGAGGAACGGGCCGCCCTTGTCGAAGGTGCGGTCGTCCGCCAGCATGGCCCGGGTCAGGCCGGGATCGCACGTCATGATCACGGTCTGTGGCCCCAGGCGGATGCGGACCAGGTCGCAGTAGGCGGGAAGCGAGGACAAGAACGTGAAAGGGTGTCGTGCCAGGGCCATCGCGTGTCCCAGGACGGGCAGCGAGCCCGGGGCCAGGGGAAGTGCGTCAACGTCCACGTCGCTCATGACTCCCGCCCTCCGAGAACGAACTGGCCGATGGCATCGGAGCCCTCCTCGATGGCGGTGACGTGGCACGGGCACCGCGTCCCGGCAAGGATCACGCGGCGGTCGCGGTCGGTGCCGCCGGGCACGATCAGACCGGTCATCTCATGGCTCCCGTCGAGTCATCAGCGGGCTCAGGTGTGGCTGGGCTTCTGGGCTGCGTCTCGGTGCCGGGAGACGAGCCGTAGCCGCATGGTCTTGGGCGTCAGCAGGCTTGATCGGGCGGGTACGGCCGGGGGGTCGTCGGGCAGGAGCTCCAGTCGCCAGCGGCCGGCGATGGTGGCCAGGGAGAGGGTGAGCTGGCTGCGGGCGAAGACGTCGCCGATGCATTTGCGGGCGCCGCCGCCGAAGGCGAACAGGGCGTCGCGGGGCGGGGCGGGGCGGGTTGGGCTGACCGACGATCGGGGTCGAAACGTTCGGGATGGTCGGGGAACTGGCCGGGGTGGCGCTGCAGCAGGGGCACGCAGAAGCCGAGGACTGTTCCCTGAGGCAGTTGGTGACCGCCCAGGTGCGTGTCGACGGCGGTGGTCCGGGTGGTGATCCACGCCGGCGGGTAGCAACGCAGGGCTTCGTTGATGACGTCGCCGGTGAACGGCAGGCGCGGCAGGTCGTCGTAGCGCGCGGGCCGGCCGCCGAGCACGGTGTCGACCTCGGTGCGCAGGTGGTCGGCCACGTCAGGATGCTGGGCGAGGAGATACAGGGCCCAGGCCAGGCTGATGGCGGAGGTGTCGGTTCCGGCGATGACGAAGGTGACGACGTTGTCGATCAGTTCCGTCTCTGTCAGAGCGGTCTGCGCGCCGCCTGGCGTTTCTTCGTCGCGGGCCGCCAGCATGGCCGACAGCAGGTCGCCGTGGTCGCGGTCGTTGCTCCGGCGGTGCTCGACGGCGGTCTGGGCCGTCTGGCGCAAGTGGTCGACAGCCCGCTGGAATCGGCGGTTGGCGAGCAGCGGCAGGTTCGTCGCCCACGCCGGTAGGAGCACCTTGCGCAGGACACCGCGCAGGACGGCGTCGAAGGCGTCGGTGAGGCGGGTCATCTGCGTGGACATGAGAGCGGCTTCGGGGAACATGCAGGCGGCCAGCACCCGCGAACCCAGGGCACGCGTTTCGGGCAGCACGTCGAGCACCTGGCCGTCCTGCCACGTTCTGGTCGTCTCGTCGATGAGGCCGGTCATGGTCTGTGCGTAGCCGGGCATGCGGAAGCGGTGGAACGTCGGCTGAAGCAGGCGCCGTTGCCGCCGGTGGAGGTGGTGCGGGCAGTTGGACAGGCCGTCGCCGAGGACGCTGCGCGTCTGGTCGAAGATGCCGCCGATCTTGTCGAACGTGCGATCGTCACGCAGCGCACGCAGGGCGAGGTCCGGGGAGCAGATGACGACCATCGTCCGGGGTCCGAGCCGGATCCGCACCAGTTCGCCGTAGCCGGCTGGAGCGGTCATGAAGCTCAGCGGGTCGCGCAGCAGAGGCAGGAGGTGGCCGGCCACGGGCAGGGCTCCCGGGGCCAGGGGCAGCGAGTCGAGCGCGGCCGCCGTCCGCGTTGTTGAGCTCATCCGGCACCGCCCCGGAGGTGGTAGATGTCCCCGGCGCGCGAGGTGGCTGGCGTGGTTGTCCAGGGTTGTCCCACGAAGTACCGGCAGGTGTGGTTGCTCCAGTGGTTGACGCCGCCGACGAACTTGCGCAGACCGTCGGCATACAGGTGGATCTGTTCCCGCTGCGTCAGGGGAAGACCGCAGTCGTCGATGGCGTCGCTGGCCGCTTGGAGGTCGTCTGCCGCGGCCGCGGCCATGTCGGCGATCTCGTAGAGGGTGTCCTGCACGGACAGGTTCTGCTGCGCTGACAGCAGCCGGACGAACGTTCCCTCGCTGCGGCCGGCGAGGTGCTCCTTGCCAGCACCACGGCCGTGGCGGCGCCGATCCCCGAGCCGGCTCCGGTGATCAGCGCGGTCTTTCCCGACAGCATGGGAACACTCATGGCGGTGCCTGCCTCCCGGTCTCGGTGTGATCAACGGTTCCTGTTGATGACCAGCGCGGCCAGAGCCTGCAGCTCGGCCATCGCCGCCGCGTCGGGATCGGCCCGGGTCAGCGCGTCGCAGGCGGCCCGATAGCAGGCGAGAGTCAACGCGGGCCGGACCGCCTTGCCCGCCTGCCCGGTGGGCTGCCCGTCGGTGTCCCACCAGCCGATGTGATAGCCCGCAATGTGCCGCACCTGGTCCGGGAACCCCTCAACCACCCCCCGGTAGACCGGTTCCACCAGCCGGCGCGCCTCAGCCAGAAGCATCCTCGCCGGACGCGCGACAAGCGTCATGCCGGCGTGGATGCTGGAGGATGGATGCGCTCGCCGGTCCGGGACGTCCCCATGTAAGCGGCGCGGCCGATGCGCCCCAGCTCGACAGTCGTTTCGGTCCCGCTTTGCCCGGGCGTCAGGCGAGGTGTTTTCGCCCACCGGCGCCACCTTCCGGTGAGCGGGAACCACCTGCTCGTCATACCGGTCAGGGCCCATAGCCTCAATTACGTCCCGTGACTGGGTGACCTCGCGATGGGAGATCAGCTCCACACCCTCACGCAACCCCCGGATGCACAGCTCGGCCGGATCAGCCTGATCAGGATACGGTTGCAGCTGATGTTCAGGGTGGGCGGTGCCGGTCGCGCGCCGCTGGGGAAAGGGCAGCCCTAACGCCGTGACCGGCAGGCGAGCGATGTGTTCGTGCGCGGTGATGTCGCGCGCCGCCCACCCCACCCCTCGGCCGTCAGCAACGCCGCGAGCACCCGCCGGCTTGTCGTGGTCGTGCCAGGCGCTCACGTACTCACCCATGGGCGGCGGTCCCCGCTTGAGGTTGCTTTATGTTATCTGCCCACTACCCACACGATCTGACCCGCATCGCGACTCCGGGCTTACGCCACAGAAACTCCACGCCATAGAAGCCTCACCTGCACGATATTGGCCCTCCGCTCCCGAGCGTGTGCAACGGGTGCCGCCGGAATACGGCAGATTCGAGCCGACGAGGCTTTGACCTGCGACGATACGCGTCCCGCCGCAAGCTGTCCAGAAACGTACACGTTCTCGGACGGCGAGCCCCCCTGTGCCAACGCCGTCCGAAAACCTGTATCCGAGAAGTCCCCGCCGCTCGGTGGCCCATGCCGGCCGTATTCCGGCGGCACCCCCATGGGGTCAGCCTGACATCCGGCGAGACAGCGTTCGGCCTGTTCCGCGGACGTCATCGCCGGCACCGACAAGAGGTCCCGAGCAATGGCCGTGAATTCAACGATGTCACTGCTGACCTGCGGAGACTCTTGGGAACTCTGATCGCAGGACGATGGGCCAAGCTCTATTCATGCAGGTCAGACCCATATTCGTTGGATTCTCCGCGATTACTATCGGGACCCCGAGTAGTGGCGCACTTGCCGCCCGGTCTCGCCGGCGGTGGTGACGAGGGCGATCTGGCGGACGCCGGCGGCAAGCCCGCTCGAGAAGCGGGATGCCCCTGCGGCGGAAACACCCGACCTGATCCCGGCGCGGGACTGCGGCCGGTCAGGGCATATCGCCTCGGGTGCGTGAGGGAAATGTCAGTGGCGCCTGAGACCATCACCTACAGCACACAACTAAGCGCTGACCGTCACTGCGATGAGAGGTGATGCACCCATGCCGGCCCGCAGCGCCGACACCGGGAATCCGCACCGCCGTTCTGCTGGGCCACGCTCTTTTCGGAGCCGGCGTGACGCTCTTGCGCGTTTCTCCCCGTCCGATGAGGGTGCCCGCACCAGCGAGGCGCATCACGCCTTCACCTCCGCACGGTCAGGCCCCTCCCGTCCCCTGGAACAGGAGCCGCTGACGTGGCTGACGAGACAGCCGTCACCGACACCGATGCCACTCCCCGGCAGCACGGCGAAGAGCTGACGTTCAACTTCAGCGGTGGCGACAGCGCCGAGTTGGCCCGGCATCTGACCGGGCGCAGCCTGGCCGCCCGCCTGCCGGCGCTGGTGCGCCGCTCTTTCGCTCTGGCCTGGGCCGTGGACCGGCGCTCGACGATCACCTTGCTGGCCTGCCAGGTGATCTCCGGCCTGCTGGAGGCGCTCGGCCTGTTCGCCACCACGGCGGCGCTCAGCGCGCTGATCCAGTCCGCCCACGACCCCGCGAATCTGGTCGCGGCCCTGCCGTCGGTGGCGGTGCTGGCCGGGGCGGCCGGGGTACGCGCGGTGCTCGGTATCGCGATCCAGGGACTGTCGAACCGGCTCGGTCCGCGGATCTCCCGGGAGGCGGAATACCGCATGCTTCACGCGGCCACCGGCGCCGAGATGGCCGCCTACGACCATCCCGGGTTCAACGACCGCTACGACAAGGCTGACCGGGGTGTCGAGGTCAGCCGCGACATGATCGGCCAGTCGCAGAACCTGGTGTCCTCGGCGGCCACGCTGGCCGCCGCGGCCGTGGTCGTCGCCGCGCTGGCGCCGATCCTGCTGCCGCTCCTGGTGCTGACCGCGGTGCCGCAGGCGCTGGCGTCGGTCGCGGGCGAGCGCGTCACCTACCTGGCGACGCTGCGGACCTTCCACGACCGGCGGATGCTGAGCATGCTGCGCTGGCACCTGTCCCACAAGGAACAGGCCGACCAGATCCGCACCGACACCCTGGCCCCCTACCTGCTGGACAAGTACCGGGCCAGCGGCGCGCGGGTGGACCGCACCGTCGACGAGGCCGCCTGGCAACGCGCCAAGATCAGCCTGCTGGGATCAGCCGTCAGCGGCCTGGCCGCCGCACTGATGTGGGCCGGGGTGATGGTACTGCTCGGCACCGGCACCATCGGCGCGGCCGTCGCCGGCACACTGGTGTTCGCCCTGCGCTCGGCCGCCGGCGGGCTGCACGGCATCGTCGGCTACGGCACCGACCTGATGCGCACCGGCCGGTACCTGGACGACTGGGAGGAGTTCATCGCCGAAGCGGGCGGGCAGCGACTGGATCGCGGAAGCATCGTGCCGGGCCGTCCCCGGCATGTCGCCCTGCACCAGGTCACCTACCGCTACCCCGAGGCCGAGTCCGACACCCTGCACGAGGTGGACTTCGAGGTCCGCCAAGGGGAGATCGTCGCCGTGGTGGGCGAGAACGGCTCCGGCAAGACCACCCTCATGAAACTGCTGTCCGGCCTCAACCTCCCCACCACCGGGGTGGTCACCTGGGACGGTGTCAGCACCCGCGACCTGGACCCGCACGCGTTGTGGCGGGAGTGCGCGGTCGTGCCGCAGGAGTTCGCCCGCTGGCCCATGACCGCCCGGGAGAACATCACCCTCGGCCAGCCCCGCCCCGAGGCCGACGACGCGGTACGGCGCGCGGCGGCCACCAGCGGAGCCGACGCGGTGATCACCGTATTGCGCAGCGGACTGAACACCCTGCTGGCCCGCGAATGGTGGGGCGGAGTGGCCCTGTCATCGGGCCAGTGGCAGCGCATCGCGGGCGCCCGCGCGATCCACCGCGACGCCGGCCTGCTGGTGATGGACGAACCCACCTCCGACCTGGACGCACGCGCCGAGCACCGGATCTTCACCGGGCTGCGCGAACTCGCGAAGGACCGGGCGGTCGTCCTGGTCACTCACAACCTGTCCAACACCGCGGTCGCCGACCGGATCGTGGTCATGGAAGCCGGACGCGTCATCGACCAGGGGACGTTCACAGAACTCACGGCACGGCCCGGACTGTTTCGTGACCTGTGGCTCTTGCAGCACGATCGCATCAGCTCCGCCGGGCTGGAGGGCGCGCCGTGACGGCCGAGCCCCGATCAGTCAACAGCCGGGCGTGGGAGCGGTACGGCAGCCATCGCCTCCGCGCGGGAACGACCGCGCGTCCGATCCCGGACACCATCGCCTGGGGTTTCGGCAGCGCCGGGCCCGGCACCGCGGTACTCGGGCCGCTGACGGGCCGCCGGGTGCTGGAGCTGGGCTGCGGCACCGGCCGCTACGCCGCCCACCTGGCCTGCCATCATCACGCGCACGTCACCGGCGTTGAGAGTTCACCGGCGCAGTACGAGCGCGCCGTCGCCGCCTACGGGGCGGTCCCGAATCTGACGCTGGTGCGGGCCGATGCCGTCGACTACCTCCAGCAGGCCGGCCCGTTCGACGTGATCATCAGCGTCCACGGGGCACTGTGCTTCACCCCTCCGGCCCTGCTGCTACCCGGCGTCTTCCAGGCGTTACGGCCGGGCGGCCTGCTCGCCGCCTCCGTGCTGCACACCAACTACCTGGGCGAGGGACCGTTACAGGTGGTGGCGCCGTCGCCGCAGCGGCTGCAGGTCACCGGCCACGCCCCCGACACGGTATACCGGTGGGTTCTCACCCCTGACCTGTGGAGACAATTGCTGGCTGAGCACGGCCTGATCGTCACCGCCATCGACCGCATCGACGCCACAGCCGAAAACGACCCGACCTCCTGCCGGCTGATCCGCGCCACCCACGGAAGGCGGGATCAGCGATGACCGCGCCCGCCGCTTGCCACGTCTCCATTCCCGCGTCCGGAACCCGCTGCCACAGCACGGGCCGGGCGCCGACACCGCGCCGGACGGGCTGGGCACGATCGCGTGTACCTGTTGGCGCCGGTCTTACCGACACCCCCGACAGCCCGACACAGGTGTGCCTGCGTATCGGCAGGGAGCTGGACCCGCACGGCGCGCCCACCTACCGGCTGGAGCCCTCCGACGTCCGGACCGTCCTGCTCAGGCCCGCCCCAGGGGTCAGCGGCCGCGCTTGGGCATGGGGCAAGGATGGCGACGCCCACGCCAAGGCGTTCTCCGTCGACCGGCAGGTCATCGCCCGTGACCGGATCCACCGACTCACGCTACTGACCGGGATCGT
Source organism: Streptosporangium fragile (assembly GCF_039534445.1). Taxonomy (NCBI): domain Bacteria; kingdom Bacillati; phylum Actinomycetota; class Actinomycetes; order Streptosporangiales; family Streptosporangiaceae; genus Streptosporangium; species Streptosporangium fragile. The sequence goes on from NZ_BAAAVI010000032.1 coordinate 42,091, forward strand.
CACCATCCTGCGCCACGAGAACGATCACGTCGAAGTCCACGCGGCTACCGAGGCGGAGGCGGCCCGGGTGCTCACGGTCGAACGCTGCGGAGCTGACCGCGCAACGATTAGTGGCTGTCTCGGATCTCCTCCACCGGGCAGGCGCCTCCGGCGGCGGCTAGGACGCCAGGGAGGCGACGTTGATCCCTTCTACGACCACGAGTTCGCCATCAGGATCGGCCAGGTGACCCGGCTGGCGTGGGAGGACACCGTCCGGGAAGGCGCCGCCGCCCACTGCCGAATCGATCGGCAGTGGTGGACGCGATCTGACTAGTCGTTCGCAAAGGTCGGTCACCAGGTGAATCCGCCGACATAGGCGTCGCCCCGCCAGACGACCCTGTGGGGGAAGGCACCGGCGGCAGTCGGGGTGAGGCCGACGCGGAGCAGCTCGTGGTTCTTGCCCCCGCACGGTCTGTTGCCGGCCGCCGAATCGTTCTCGTTGTCCTTGCCGACCAGGAGATGCCGACCGGATCGGTCCAGCGCCATCGACACGATCTCGCCGCAACTCAGGGTGAGCACCGTGGCCACCTTCCGGTCCCCATCGTAGAGGAGCAGCTCAGACGGCTGCCCGTAGCTGCCCTGGCGCACCCGCAGGGTCCGGCCGTCCGGCAGAGGATGAGGAAGAGTGTGGCTGCCGTTGTCGCGGGGCGCCCGGACGAGCACCGCCGCGGCCGGCAGGTCCGACGCAGGCAGCCGCACGTCAAGGGCGCCCTCCCAGGATTTCACCAACTCCGGCTTCGGCGGGTACGTGACCCCGGTGAAGTGGATGTCGTCGGGAAGCACCAGAGTGTTGGCGTCTCTCCAGTAGAACCCGTACGCGGCCGCCCGCCATTCGACGTTGGGGTCGAGGACGCCGACGTAGGCGGTCTGGTTGTGATTGCGGTCCTCGGTCCGGCGGCTGTAGGCGATGCGCCCCTTGGGCGACACCATGATCCGGTCCACGCTCCCGTTCAGCCTGCCCGACAGCGCCTGGCCCAGCTTCGCCTGGCCGTCGGCGTCCACCGTCAGGCGGTGGATGCGCGAGACGAAGCCGCGCGGCGACCACGCGTCCTGGCCCTGCCGCAAGGTCACGCTCACCACGTACTCACCCGGCTCCCGGGTGGCAGCTACCGCCTTGATCGGGGCGATGCGCCTGCCGAGGTACGGCATGTACTCATGGGCAGTGCGGCCCGTATCCAGGTTCACGGTCTCCAGGTAGCCGCCGGGGAGCAGTGCGTAGCGGGGGGTGCCGTCGTCCGCGACCGGCGGCGCTGCCAGTCGCTCCGGCAGGATCCTTACAGCCTGCACGACGAGCACGATCGCCCCGAGCGCCGCGACCAGCCGCAGTACAGAGCCCCGGTCCGGGCGCACGCGCGTCCCGGCGGCGCCCGCGAGCAGGATCATCGTCAGCGGAGAGATTACCCAGGCCAGGACCACCGGCAGGACTCGGAACGGTGCCGGGTCCGGCAGGCAGCCGGGCGGTGGCTCCGCGGGTGGCCTGAGTACCTCCGCGGCGACCGCCAGCGCCTCGGGCAACGCGACGAGCCCGAACCCGAGAACCGCGGCCGTCAGATGGACGCGGGCATTGTCGCGCCTGGCCACGAACACGGCGATCATCGCCAGGAGGAACGGCCCCGCCAGATACAGCACGCCCGCGGCCACCTCGGCCACCTCGGCGGCCGTGCGGCGAACGGAACCCACCGGGTGCACGATCGGTGGCCCGACACATGTGACTTGCCGCGCGGGCGTCACCACCTCCCAGATGATCTCCCATAACGCGTACGAGGCCGCCAGCCACCACCAGAACACCGGATGACGTCGCCGCGGCCCGAGAGTCGACACGGAGAGCACGGCGGCCCGCCCTTTCTATCCGATCCTCCCGGATGATCAAGAACCCTACCGGGGGCGGGCAGGCAGCGCGTACGGCTTCAATCAGGCACAGCAGGGCACTCCCGGATCTGGCTTACACCCGGCGCGCAGAATCGGCTGGATCATGCGATCCGGCGCCAGTTGAGCGCGCCGCGTGAGCTGCGGCTGGGGCTGATCGCGAGCATGACGGGGTACGAGCGCAGGCTTTGGCCGATCGTCACGCGTCCGCTGACGATCGGCGACACCATCCGGCTGGGACACCCTACGGAGGAACTCGGCAAGGCCGTGACGATCGCCGGCGACTGCAAGGCTCCGTCCGGGTCCGGGGCGATCGGCGCCGTGCACCTCTTTCGTGGGCCCCGGCATCAAGCCCGGTCCGTGAGGTTCGTAGGTGGCTCCGTGCCGCATGGAACCACGTCTAGAAGGAGCCGGCACCTGACGCCGAGCACATGTCCCTGACGTGACCGACATGCCTTAGCAACCCCCGAACACTGTCGAGGCACGGGAGGAACGAGACACTTGCCTTACGTGCCTTCACGCCCTCGGGAACCCTCGATAACCAGGGCCGCCTGGGTGACGCGGCCCCGCCGGCCGGCGTGCGGTGCATACAGCCGTACGCTGAGATCGCTCAAGGGCTCCAGGTGCCGGTAGATCAGCGCTTCAACGTCGGGCCACGGCAGGCCGCCCAGCCCCGCGCCGAGCGCGGGGATCGCGATCGAGACGATCTCTCGCTGCCGGATGAGGCATACCAGCGCTTTCAGGCCCGCATCGATGTCGGCCAGGGCGGAGGAGTCGCGCCAGTGGCGCTTGGCCGGAAAGTGGACGATGCAGCGGCGCCCGTCCTCGATCGAGGCTATGTGCAGGGTGCCGGGCCGCAACGCGCCACGTGCGCATGCCTCCCGGTACGCCCGGTAGGCCTCGGGATAGGCGCGGCGGAACTGCAGCGCCAGGCCTTGTTGACCAGCGCGTGCGCGTTGTCACGCAGCAGGTCACCCGAGACGATCGTGATCATTGGACCTCCGCAGAAGAGGTAGGGCCGGGTTGGTGGTGATCCGTCGACCACCATCGCGGTGCGCACCGACAGATCCACGAGGTCGAGGGCATGATCTGTACGGTTCCCGCGAACGAGAGCGGAATCCGCCGGTACCCGGGACGGGGTGTCTTGGGGCAGGGGCCGATCAGCCGTCAGCACGGCCGCCCCTCCAGGAAGACGCCGGAGCGCAGCGAGGGCGTCGACCTGGAGGGGCGGCAAGCGACGGCTATCGTAGCCACCCCGAGCACCCCGGCCGGTGACCGGCCGCATCTGGGGGAGGGGCAGCTCATCGGTGGTGCCGGTGGGGCGGAATGTGATCTGATCGTCTCCATGACGATGCAGCGTGCGACGACCGGCGGGATGAGGCACGCCGGCGGCCAGGGCCGGAAGGCCGGTCCTCTTCAGACCTCGCGATGATCCCTGGTCCCCACCGCCGCAAAGGCGGCGCGCAACTCGGCGCGGCCCGGCCTGGCCAAGCTGGGCCGTTCGGAATCCGCAAGCCTTCCCACATGATCCGGGCGAGGTGGCGGGCGCGTGTGGAGGGTGGAGGAGGGACGGACCAACGATTCAGGCGGCGGCTATGCGAGCGCGGATCGCGTTTTGCGCACATCGTCTCCTGAGCCTTCAAAAAGGCCAACACTGACTCCGCTCCCGTGGTCGCCCTCAACGGGTGACGCCCCGGACGCGACAACGGCACTTTCGCCTGCTCCCGACCTTGCCGCTCCCGAGCAGCACAACGGTGTGTCATCGCCTGCAATAGATCGTGAACCTCAACAGACCAACCACGCAACAGCCATCACCTGAGCCGCGCAGGAGCCTTCGTGATACGCCACTTCACCGCCTCAGCCGTCATCCTGGCCGATGATCACGTGCTGTTGATCGAACACAAGAAAGCGGGCGGCTGGCTCTATCCCGGCGGTCACCTCCAACCAGGTGAGGACCCTGCCCGGGCGGTGCTTCGCGAAGTGCAGGAAGAAGTGGGCATCGACATCCATCTCCTGGCCGAACACCGCTTTGACCATCCCGCCGTCGGCGTCATCCCCACCCCTTTTACGATCATGGATGTTCCCGTCAGGGATTCCACCTTCGGGCATCACCACCACATCGACTTCGTCTATGCCGCATGTCCTTTGAGCAGCGCGGTCACTCTTCGCCCGGAGGAAGTCAACGGCTACCAGTGGGTGCCGGTGGCCGATGTCGCATCGCTGCCCACCCCGGCCGAGTTACCGGATCTGATCGCCGCCGCAGCCGAGCACATCGGCACCGCACAGCTCTGGTGAGGCCGTGCTGAAGAGGGCGGGGTGAGATCGAGCCGTGTAGGGGCCCGCACAGCCCGAATGCGGCCTTCGCGAGGCCGCAATAACCACAGGTGAGGGGTCGGTGAGCCCGGGCGTTCCCCCTTGAACGTGAACACCTCGGAGACTGGATCTTGAGGTCCAGGGGAAGAGATGTCACTGATGGTGATGAAGAACTACCCGCCCGAGTTCAAGGCCGACGCGGTGGCGTGGGTGTTGTCGAGGCCGGATCGGACGATCACGTCGATCGCGAGGGATCTGGGGACCAGCCGCGAGGCGCTGCGGGTATGGGTGCGCGCCGCACGGGCCCGGGGCGAAGGCGGCGCGGCCATGGCCGGTAAGAGCGCGCCGGCCGGGCCCATACCCTCGGACGACGTGCTGGAAGAGGAGAACAAGCAGCTCAAGGCGCGGATCCGGGAGCTGGAGCAAGAGCGCGACATCCTGCGCAAGGCGGCCAAGCTTTTCGCGGGCGCGACGAACTGGTGAACCGCTTCCAGTTCGTTGAGGATCACAAGGCGCTCTCCGAGGCGAAGCGGTTGTACCGGGTGCTGCAAGTGTCGCGCTCGGGCTTCTACCGATGGTTGAGAAGTGCCGGGGCACGGCTGGCCCGTCGCCAGGCCGACGAGCGGATGCGGCGGATCCATGCCGAGCAGACGGCACTTACGGCTCGCGCCGGATGACGGCCGAGTTGCGCGCGGCCGGAATGAAGATCAACCACAAGCGGGTGGAGCGGGTAATGCGCGAGCACGGCATCGTCGGACTGCGGCTGCGCAAGAAGGTCCGCACCACGATCCCGGAGCCGGACGCAGCGCCGGTGGCGGACCTGATCCAGCGTGACTTCACCGCCGCCGAGCCAAACACCCGCTACGTGGGCGACATCACGTATCTGCCCGTCGGCGGCGGGCGGCTCCTCCACCTGGCCACGGTAGTGGATCTGCACTCGCGCCGGATGATGGGCCGGTCGATCGCCGATCACATGCGCACCGAGCTCGTCGTCGACGCGCTGCAGGCCGCGGCGCACACCCGGGGAGGCCGCCTGGAGGGCGCGGTCTTTCACGGCGACAACGGCGCGCAATATTGCTCCCGAGAGTTCGCGCGGGCCTGTCGCCGACTCGGCGTCACCCGCTCACGCGGAGCGGTCGGCAGACTCACATGCTGGAAGTGGTGGCACCCGCCCAGCTCACCGCGGCCGGCAGCCTGGTCACTGTGGATCCGGTGAGCACTGCCTGCCACGCCCCGCCGATGAGCGAACTGCGCCGCGAGGCCCTGGTCGCGATGGCCTCGGGCTACCTGCGTCGCTACCCGCACTGTGATCCGCGCCCGCTGACCTATCAAGAGACCGCCGACCTGCTGGGTTTGCGCCGAGATCAGGTCCGCAAACGCATCGAGCACCTGCGCGAAGAACTCCTCGACGCCCCGGTGCGGGGTCTGGAGGGCCCGGATGCCCGGAAAGCCTTGTGTGAGTGGTTTTTGGGCATGCGGCTGATCGGCCCCCGCGATCTGGACTGGCTATGGCATCGCCCGGGTCGAACTTCCGGCTCTCAACACGAGGGTCGCCACCGCGAATCGCATTGACCGTATCGCTGGGCTGAGGCTTGTACGAGGAGAAAACACTTCGTCATTCTGTTTCTCTTTCCTGATGTGCGCTTATATGGCGGAAGAGCGCACCGTGCCCGGGGAGATCTCCTTAAGAGCAGACCCATAGGGGAGCGGCCCCAGCCACGCCGACTTCAGCATGATTTGATCGTTTCAGTGGTGGCTCGCTAGGTTGGGCATCTTTGTTGGGATCTTCAAACCCTGTCCGCTCGTGCCCGAGGGTGTTCCCGTGCGCCGTTACCGTTTCGGCAGAATCGCCACGCTGTTCGCCGCCATCTATGTGGCCGTGGTCATCGCCTCCGGCGTCCGCGCGCTGACCACCGGCGACCCCGCGCTGCTGCGCGAGATCGTCACCGGGGGATGGGGCACCGACTTCGTCCCCTACGCCTGGTGGGTGGAACTCCTCATGGTCGCGGGCGGCGTCCTGCAGGGCTGGGCCTACTGGCAGATACTGCGCGGGCGGCCGACCGGCCCGGCGGCGGTCAACGACAGGCCGGTCCGGCTCCTACGAGCGGCCCTGTACCTCAGCGTCGCCTGCACGCTGCTGTACCGGCTTCCGATCCCGTACCAGTGGTGGCTCGGTCTGCCCCTCGACCTGCTCCAGATCGCCGTCGTCGGGCTGTTCTTCGTGGTCCTGGCCGACGTCCTGCCCCGATGGCTGCGGCTGCTCGGGCTCGTGGCGGGGCTGGCGAACGCCGCCATGGGCATAGCCTCCACCATCGCCTACGGCCTGGGCCAGTACTCCGTCCTGCAGTTCGTCTCTCCCTACCAGCTCGGCAACGCCGTCTACCTGCTGTGGCTGGTGCCTGTCCTGGCCGGCCAGGACAGGCACGCGCGCTGGACCCGGGGCACCGTGCGGATGGGCGCGGCCTCGGCGCTGCTGTCGCTGCTGTCGTCGGGAAGCCATTCGATCATCTCGTTCGGCGGCCCGGACGTTGACCACGGCCTTCTGCCGGTCATGGTCCTGGGCATCTTGAGCGTACTCGGAACGGTGTGGCAGGCCCGCTCCGCCCATGACCTGGGCGTCCTGGCGCCCGCACCGTCCCCGGCGCCCGCGCTCCAGGTCGCACCCGCGCGAGCGTGGCCCCTGGCCGCCGTGGCCGTGGTGCTCCCGCTGATCCCAGCGGCCGTCAACCTCGCCGACGGCATGCCCGCGTGGATCGGCCCCCGCGGCGCGGTCGACGACCTCTTCCATGAGCACGTGAGCTACCCGGCGACCGTACTCTGGGTCGCCCTGGACCTGCTCATCGGCATCGGCGCCCCAGCCGTACTGATCCTGATCGCAGCCATGCGCAGAACCAGGCGGCTGCTCCGTGTCACGATCCTGGCCCTGACCCTCGCCGCAGCGGCGGGCATCGTCACCGCCCTCACAACGACGTCCGAGGCAGACTGGCAGCTCATCCCCGAGATGACCGAGCAGCGGCTGGCCCTGTACCCGGACGGACTGTTCGACCGCAACGACAAGGGCGACATTCTCTTCGGGATCTCCCCGCTGTGGTACAGCACCGCGCTCGCCGCCTCCGCCCTCGTCCTGTTCCTGCTGCACCGCTTCCCGCCTGCCGCCCGATCGCGCCACCACGTGCCCGTGGCGGCGCTGGCCACCTCCATGGCCCTGTGCTTCCTACCCGTGACCGACCAGGCACGTGGTCCGCTCACCACGGCCGAAGACTGCTCACCTCCCGACCCCCGGGAGACGAACGGCGAGCCCGCGGCACCCCCGCCACCGACCGGCCCGCGCGCCTTCATCTGCGCCGTGCGCCAGCAAAACGCTCTGCCATTCGCCGCCACCGCGCCCGACCAGGTACTGCTCGACCACGGTCGCCGCCTGTGCGCCGCCTACACCCGCAACGATCCACGCGAGCTGGCCCGACTGGGGGAGACCGAAGGGGTGAACGTCCGCGACCTGAGTGGGGTACTGGCCGGGATCTGCCCGGCCGCGAACGCGGAGATCGCAGCGGCAGAGGCCGCCGAGGAACGCGAATTCAACGAGTTCATGGCCGAGGAACAGCGCAAATGCGACGCCACTCCGCGTCACCGCCCTCTCATCCGACCCGTCAAGGCGATCCGCCTCAAGGAGCCGGAGTGGCCGGAGGCGGGGCTGGAGCTATACGAGGGATTCCCCGCTGAGGGCAGGAGCACGACCTCTGGCCCGGTCACCGCCTGGCCCGGCCACGTGATGGTGAGCACGCATCCCGACTTCCACGTCTGCGTCACTCTGGAGACCTACACCCGCCGCCCGCCGGTCGAGACCAAAGGCTGGGACCACGTCGTCGAGGTCGGCTACACCAACCAGAGCGGCGAGATGAGCTTCATGGACGGCCTGAGCGGCACCGAACTGCCGGACCTGTCGCTCAACGGCCGCAAAGGGCACTACCGCATCCGCCTGCACCTGGCCTGGTTTCCCTGGAAGGGCGAGGAGAACGGCACCCAGCGGCTGCTGATCATGGCGTACCCCGGACCGGGTGACAAGGTCGTCACCTACCGCAGACCACCGAAGCAACGTTGATGAAGCCGACGCGAAGGGCATTCGGGAGTCATCACCCCTGGCCGGCGCGCTTCAGGAGAGGACCGGTTGCAGGCGGGCACCGGTTCGCCGGTGGTGAGGGGAGCCAGGCCCGCGCCGTCTTGTCGTCGCCGGTGATGGCCCCGTGGGCGGAGCTGGAGCTCGGGGACGTCGGATGAGGTGGCGCAATAAGTGACGTATGGAGACTTTTATCTCGATACCAGACAGAAGCGCGATTCTGTCTGGTATAGCAAAAAACCACTCATCCATTGGCAAACCGGTCAGGATTGGGTGTCGCCCCGGGATGTCTTCCCGCGCGGCCGGGGAGCGCCCGGCGCGGGCGTACCCGGCCCGTCCGCGTACCGGCGCGAAAGCCCACGCCGCGCCGTCCGGCGGGCGTCGGCGGGCGCCGGGGGGACCGCCGGGCCGGCGGCTTCCGGGGCGCGCCGGCGGCTTCACACTCATCTCCGCGCCGCGCCGGTGCGGCGCGTGGCGTGGCAGGAGCCGGTGTGGCGTTTCGGCCGGTCGTGTGGCCGTCCGGCGGAGGTGCGCGCGTGTCGGGTCGTGCCGCGGTGAAGGCCGGGCGCGGCCGGATGTGGTGTGCGGCGGCGTGTGCGACTCTGTCCGGCGCGGGAGTGCGGGGTTGCCGTCTTCGCGGTTGCCCGCGTCGCTCGTCCGGCTCGTCCGGATGGTCCGGATGGTGCGGCGTGGTTGCGCGGGGTGGGTGGCGATGTGCCGGGCCGGCCCCTCTTCCGAGGTGTTTGATGCATAATCGCACTTATGCATCACTCATGATCGCCCCCCTATGTCCGGTTTCTGGGGGGCTCTGAGTGATACCGGGGTTCTGTGCGGGTACCGGCGGCCGGGCGCGCCGTCCGCCCGGCCGGGCCCGAGGCGTTGCCCGGCCGGGCAGGAGCGGCCGCCCGCCCGGCGATCATCCGGTGTGCCCGGTGTGCGGGGTCACAGGTGCATGATGCTGCTGTGGTGGTCGATCTGGTCGGCGGTCTCGTCGTCGAACCACAGGCCGCCGGTGGCCAGGTAGCGGAAACGGTGGACGCCGGGCGGCAGGATGACGGAGACGGTTCGCAGGCCGTTGCGGCGGCGGCGCAGTTCGTGCAGGCCGGGTTGCCAGCCGTTGAAGTCGCCGACGACGCTGACGACGCCGCCGGGCCGGTCGGCGGGCAGGGCGAAGGTGACGCGGGTTTTGCTGCCGAACAGTGGCGTTCGCCTGAGCATGGGCGATGGTCCTCCCTGGTGGTGCCGGTGAGGTCAGCTTCGCGGCTGGCGGGGCCGGGCGGTAGGGGGAAGCGCGGGCCGTAACACACTATTCACGGCGCTTTCACCTTTTTTAGTGATATGGGCGTTTTATCTGCCGGGGTGGGCCGGTCGTCGCGCCTCTCCCCTGCCCCGGCGCCGCTCCCGCCTGCCGGGACCCGCCGCCCGGGCGGCCCGCCGAAGCGGCCCGCGCGGGCGGTGCCCGCGGTGCGGAGGTCTTCGCGGTGCCGCCGGGGCCCCGGGCGGGCCGGTCCCCCGGCTGAGACTCGTGTACAGGCGTTACGGGCGCACGCATAGGTGATCGTCTACCGTGGTGGGGTGGACGTGATGGGTGACCTGCTGGGTGGTGTGCGGGCGCGCGGCCGGGTCTTCCACCGGCGGGCCTCCTCTCCCCCGTGGGCGCTGCGGTTCGCGGCGCCGCCCTCGCTGGCGCTGGCGACCATGGTGCGTGGCGAGGCGTGGGTGGTGCCCTCCGGCGGCCCGGCCCGGCCGCTGCGACCGGGCGAGGTGGCGCTGGTGCACGGCGGGCGGTCGTTCGTGATCGCCGATTCGCCCGGCACTCCCCCGCGGGTGTTCGTCCACGACGGCGACGGTGACGGTGCGGGTGAGGCCGATGAGCCGGCGGCGGGTGGCCGTGGGCGCCCCGGCGATGGTCACGTGCTGGTGACCGCGGCCTACCGGGCGTGCGGGGATCTGTGCCGGCGGCTGCTGGCCGTGCTGCCGGGGCTGCTGGTGGTGCCCGCCGGCGACGCGCGGCTGGAGCCGGTGCTGCGGCTGTTGCGCGCCGAGGTCGCCGCCTCGGCGCCCGGCCGGCAGGTGGTGCTGGACCGGTTGCTGGACGTGCTGCTGGTGGTGGCGCTGCGGGCGTGGTTCGAGCGGGAGGAGGCGGCCGCGCCCGGCTGGTACGTCGCGCTGGGCGACCCGCGGATCGGGCGGGCGCTGCGGCTGATCCACGGATCGCCGGCGCGGGGGTGGACGGTGGCGTCGCTGGCGCGGGAGGTGGGCATGTCGCGGGCGGCGTTCGCCCGCAGGTTCGCCGCGTTGGTGGGTCAGCCGCCGCTGGCGTACGTGACGGAGTGGCGGATGGCGCTGGCGGCTGATCTGCTGGCGCGGCCGGACACCACGGTGGCGGCGGCGGCCCGGAGGGTGGGGTACGCCGACGCGTTCGGGTTCAGCGCGGCGTTCAAGCGGGTACGCGGGGTGAGCCCGAGTGCGGTGCGGGCTCCGGGGTGAGAGGTTCCGGGGCTGCCGGGGTGTGGGTGGCGGCCGGTGGGGTCGCCTGGACGGAGGGAAGGGTGACGCGTAGATCATGCGGCCGGTCGAGCTGAATCGTCTCACCGTGGTGGAGGCTGCCGATCGTTACGTGGAGCTGGTGCGGGCCAGGACTTCCACCGGTGCCCTGTCGGCGGCGACGGCGGAGGTGTACGCGCGGGACGTGGCCACTTTCGCGCGGCTGGCGGGCGAGGGGGTGGTGCTGGACGACATGACGGGCGAGGACGTCGACGCCGTCCTGCTGGCCTTCGCGCGCAAGCCGGACGGGCGGCGGGCCGGGGGGCAGGAGGCGCGCCCGCGTGCGGCGGGGCAGTCGGCGTCCTCGCAGGCGCGGTTCCGGCGGTCGGTGTCGGCGCTGTTCAAGCATGCGACGCTGGCCGGGTGGGTGCAGATCAACCCGATGGCCGCGGCCACGGTGACGGCCAGGGAGCGGGGCGGGCTGCGGGCGGAGCGGCGGGCGCTGACCCGGGAGCAGGCTCAGGGGCTGATCGGGGCGGCGCGGGAGCTGGGCGGCGGGCGCGAGGGTGGCGCGGCGGCGGGTGCCGGGCATGGTGCGGGGGCGGACGGGGGCCGCAGCAGGCGCCGGGACCAGCGCACCGAGTTGCGTGACGGGCTGATCGTGCTGATGCTGGCGACGGTCGGGCCGCGGGTGTCGGAGCTGGTGCGGGCCAACGTGGAGGACTTCTACACCAACGACGGGGTGCGGTATTGGCGGATCTTCGGCAAGGGCGGTAAGACCCGGGACGTGCCGTTGCCCGGGGATGTGGCGCGGGTGCTGGAGGTCTATCTGGCGCGTGGGCGCGGGGATTCGCCGGAGAAGGCGCTGTTGCTGTCGTGGCGGGGCAGGCGCCTGGCGCGGGGGGATGTGCAGGCGGTGATCGACCGGGTGCAGCGGTGGGTGGATCCCGATCGGCGGCGTTCGGTGACGCCGCACGGGTTGCGGCACACCACGGCCACTCATCTGCTGGCCGACGCGGTGGACATGGACGCGGTGCGCCGGGTGCTGGGGCACAGTGATCTGGCGACGCTGGGGCGTTACCGCGATGAGCTGCCCGGGGAGCTGGAGGTGGCGATGCGTTCGCATCCGCTGCTGCGCGGGCTGCCGGCTTCCGGCTGAGTGTCCCCCGGGGGGCCCGCTCCCCCGGGGTGTCTTCGCTCCTGGCGTGTGGCCTGGGGCGAGGTGCCCGGGGCTGGTCAGGCGGCGCGTTCGGCGGTGCAGACCTCGGCCAGGACGTCGAGGGAGACGCCGAGGGCCTGGGCGAGGGCGGCGATGGTGAAGAAGGCCGGGGTGGGGATGCGGCCGGTCTCGATCTTGCGGAGGGTCTCGGCGGACAGGCCGGCGGCGGCGGCCACCTCGGTCATGCTGCGGGTGCCGCGGGCCTGGCGCAGGATCAGGCCGAGGCGGTGGCCGCGTTCGCGGTCGAGTTCGGTAAGCGGGGGTCGCACCATGTGGCACATCCTAGCAACCGTGATAACAATACCGGCATAGGTATTGGATGGCCGGGAGGGTGTCACCTGGTGGAGATCAAGACCGCGGCCGAGCTGGAGGCCACGCGCGAGGCCACGCGCGAGGCCACGCGTGAGGCCGGGCGGGTGGTGGCCGCCGCGCTGGCGGCGGTGCGCGAGCAGGCACGGGTGGGCGTCAGCCTGCTGGAACTGAACGAGGTCGCCGCCGCGGCGATCTCCGGCATGGGGGCGAAGTCGGCCTTCCTCGGCTACAAACCGCACTTCGCGCCGACACCGTTCCCCGCGGTGAAGGGCCGGACCGGGCTCCTCGCCCCACCGGCGCCCCTCCAGGTGAGGCAGGGGGAACCCGCCGGCCGGGCCGCTCGGCGCCCCGCCACCGCGTACAGGGCCCGCACGCAGAGTGTGTACTCGGCGCCGCCGGGTTCGCCGCGGCCCGCGGCGCCCAGGGCGCGCACCGTGCCGTGCTCGGCCAGCTCGGGGTCGTCGGATGCGTCGTACCAGGTCATGGGTGTTTCTCCAGGGGGATCAGCAGGCGGGTGATCAGTTGCTCGGGCGGGGTGACGGCCGGGTCGGAGACGTAGGCCTCGCGGATCGGCCCGGCCGGGGTGTGCCCGCGTTCGGCGCACCAGGTGAGCAGGGCGTGGGCGGTCAGGTCGATCTGGTTGTAGGGGCCGATGTGGGTGGCGCAGGCGAAGACACCGCCGTCCAGGACGTCCAGGGCGGTGCCCGGCGGGACCTGGCCGCCGGTGGCGACGGTGACGGTGACGGTGACGGGGATCTGCTCGGTGAGGTCGAGGGGGAACAGGCCGGTCAGCCGCACCGGTCCGCCGTCCGGGGGCCCGTCTCCCCCGCCGCGCGCGTCTTCGCCTCCGCCGGCGGCGGTGTCCCCGGGGTCGGCGGGGTCGCGGGCGTCACGGTCCCCGTCCCCGTGCGCGCCGTGACCGGTGACGGGGGCGCGCAGCGCGGCCAGCAGCCGGGCCACGCCCGCGCTGGTCGCCCTGCCCACGTCGCCCGGCCCGGCGGCCACCTCGCGGACCGTCGCCACGCGCCGCGACGGCTCGCGGACCACGTCCACCCGCACCTGGGGCAGCCCGGCGGCGAGGATGCGCTCCAGGGTGGCCAGGGTGTGGCGGCGGCGGGCGAGCTCGGCCTCCAGGTCGTCGCGGACCCGGGCCGGCGCCCGGCCCGGGTGGGGGCCCGCCAGCACCCGGGCGACGGCTGCCAGCGGTACGTCCAGCGAGCGCAGCAGCCCGATCGACAGGGCCTGGCGGGCCTGCGCGGGCCGGTAGTAGCGGTATCCGCTGGCCGGGTCGACCCGGGCCGGCTCCAGCAGGCCGAGGTCGGCGTAGTGGCGCAGCTGCTTGACGCTGAGCCGGCACAGCCGCGCGAACTGCCCGATGGGCAGTAGATCGTCGTTCACACCCCCAGCATGGACTCTCCCGCCGTGGGAGAGTCCACCCGGCGGGGCGGGACGGTCCCCGGCCGGGGTCCGTGCCACCGCCGGTCCGGGCCGGCCGCCTCCCCGCGGGAGTCGCGGCGGCGCCCCGGCCGTCACCGCCGCCGCTTGACCCTGCCGTAACGTGAGGGTGCAGGCTGGGCCGCATGGACAAGGGGATCGCCATGGATTACGCGGTCGGGCAGGTGGCCCGGCTCGCCGGGGTGAGCGTACGCACGCTGCACCACTACGACGAGATCGGTCTCGTCTCCCCGGGCCGGCGCACCGCCTCCGGCTACCGCCGTTACACCGACGACGACCTGCAGCGCCTGCAGCACGTGCTGTTCTACCGGGAGCTGGGGTTCCCGCTGGAGGAGATCGCCGTCATCCTCGACGACCCCGCCACCGACACCCTGGCCCATCTTCGGCGCCAGCACGAACTGCTCACCCGGCGCATCGGCCGGCTGCAGGCCATGGCCGCGGCGGTGGAGCATGCCTTGGAGGCGAACATCGTGAACATCTCCCTGACCCCCGAGGAGCGTTTCGAGGTCTTCGGCGGCTTCCGCCCCGAGGACCACGACGAGGAGGCGCGCCGCCGGTGGGGTGACACCGACGCCTGGCGGCAGTCGCGCCGCCGGATGGCCGCGATGAGCAAGGCCGACTGGGCGGTGTTCGGGGCCGAGGCCGCCCGGACGGCGGAGGACTTCGCCAGGGCCTTCACCGAGGGGGCGCCCGCCGACGGCGAGCGGGCGATGGAGCTGGCCGAGCGGCACCGGGCGCACATCACCCGCTGGTGCTACGACTGCTCCTACGAGATCCATCGCGGTCTGGGTGACCTGTACGTCGACGACCCGCGCTTCGCCGCCAACTACGAGCCCCTGGCGGCCGGCCTGACCCGTTACATCCGTGACGCCATCCACGCCAACGCCGACCGGGCGGGCGGGGTCTGACCGCTCCCCCGCCCCGCTGTCCCCCGCTCGCCCCGGCCGCGGTCGCGGCCGGCGCAGTCACCCCGCCCCGCCCCGCCCCGCCCCCGCGGCCGGGGCGGGGCGGGGCTGGATGTGGTCAGCGGACGGCCTCCACGGCGGCCGCGGCGGGCACGGTGAGGGGTGCGGCGCCTGCGGTGCCCTCCTCGTTCCCGGCGGTGCTCTCCCCGATCGCGCTGTCGTGGCCGGAGGTGTCGAACTGGGTGCGGTACAGCTGCTCGTAGCGGCCACCGGCGGCCAGCAGGGCGGTGTGGGTGCCGCGTTCGACGATGCGCCCGTCCTCGACGACCAGGATGAGGTCGGCCGCGCGCACCGTCGACAGCCGGTGGGCGATGACGATGGCGGTCCGCCCGGCCAGCGCCTCGGCCAGTGCCTCGGCGACCGCCGCCTCGGAGGTGGAGTCCAGGTGGGCGGTCGCCTCGTCCAGGATCACCACCCGCGGGCGCGCCAGCAGCAGCCGGGCGATGGTCAGCCGCTGGCGTTCGCCGCCCGACAGGCGGTAGCCGCGCTCGCCCACGACGGTGTCCAGCCCGTCGGGCAGGGACGCCACCAGGCCGTCCAGCCGGGCCCGGCGCAGCACCTCCCACAGCTCCGCCTCCGGCGCGTCCGGCTGTGCCAGCAGCAGGTTGGCCCGGATGGAGTCGTGGAACAGGTGCCCGTCCTGGGTGACCATCCCCAGTGTCCGGCGGACGGAGGCCGCCGACAGTTCGCGCACGTCCACCCCCGACAGGCGCACCGCGCCGGCGTCGACGTCGTACAGGCGCGGGATCAGCTGCGCGATGGTGGACTTGCCCGCTCCGGAGGACCCGACCAGGGCCACCATCTGCCCGGGTGCGGCGTGGAAGGACACCTCGTGCAGGACCCGGGTGCCGCCGCGGGCGTCGAGGGCGGCGACCTCCTCCAGTGAGGCCAGCGACACCTTGTCGGCCGAGGGGTAGGCGAAGCTCACCCGGTCGAACTCCACCGACACCGGCCCCTCGGGCACCGGGCGGGCGCCGGGGCTGTCGGTGATCAGCGGCCGCAGGTCGAGGATCTCGAAGACCCGCTCGAAGCTGACCAGGGCGCTCATCACCTCCATCCGGGCGCCGGCCAGCGCGGTCAGCGGCGCGTACAGGCGGGTCAGCAGCAGCGCCAGCGCCACCACCGCGCCGGGTTCCAGGCGCCCGCCGAGGGCGAGGGCCCCGCCGACCCCGTAGACCAGGGCCAGCGCCAGCGCCGAGACCAGGGTGAGGGCGGTGACGAACGTCGACTGCACCATGGCGGTGCGCACCCCGATGTCGCGTACCCGCCGGGCCCGGGCCAGGAATTCGGCCGACTCGCGCTCGGGCCGGCCGAACAGCTTGACCAGTGTGGCGCCGGGCGCGGAGAACCGCTCGGTCATCTGGGTGCTCATCGCCGCGTTGTGGTCGGCCGCCTCGCGCTGCAGCCGCGCCAGCCGGGTGCCCATGCGCCGGGCCGGCACCATGAACACCGGCAGCAGCGCCAGTGCCAGCGCGGTGACCTGCCAGGAGATGCCGGCCATCACCACCAGGGTCAGCGTCAGCGTCACCAGGTTGCCGACCACGCCCGACAGGGTGTCGCTGAAGGCCCGCTGGGCGCCGATGACGTCGTTGTTCAGCCGGCTGACCAGGGCGCCGGTGCGGGTGCGGGTGAAGAAGGCGACGGGCATGCGCTGGACGTGGTCGAAGACCGCGCCGCGCAGCTGCAGGATCAGCCCTTCGCCGATGCTCGCCGACAGCCACCGCGTCAGCAGGCCCAGGCCCGCCTCGGCCAGGGCGATGACCGCGATGAGCACGGCCAGTCCCGCCACGGTGGACGCGGCGGTCCCGGTGACGATTCCGTCCACCACCTGCCCGGCCAGCACCGGTGTCACCACCGCCAGCACGGCGGCGACCACGCTCGACAGCAGGAACCACACCAGCATGGTCCGGTGCGGCCGGGCGAAGGCCGCGATGCGCCGCAGGGTGGCCGCCGAGAACGGCCGCCGGTCACGCTGGGCGTTCACCGTCCTGTACAGCGAGTGCCAGGCGGTCGTTTCCATGTCCATCACGCATCACCACATTCCCCGCGGCTCTCAGGCGCCCGTCCTGGGTGGGGCCGCGGGTGCGCGCCCGGGGGCGGGGTGCCGGCCCGGTCTCGCCGGGCGGGCACGACACGACCCTAAAAGCTCAACTTAACTTTAGGTCAATGGTGTGCCGCGCTCCCCGGTCCGCCCCCGGCCGCTCCGGCCCCTGCGGGGTCCGGACGCGGAAGCCGTGCCGGGTGCGCACGCCGGTCTCTCCCCCCGGGCGAGACGGCCGGGAAGCCGTGGACGGGCAGGCGGCCGGCGCCGCGGTCGATCCCGAAGATCTCGTAGAACACGCCGGGCTCGGACGGGTGCCCGCCGTCGAGGGCGGGCGCGGCGGCGTTGCGCGGCATCGGATTCCGATGCGGGGTGCGGACATGACGCGAAGAGGTGGCAGGAATTTCAGCTTAATCGGCATTTCTGCCACTTTTGTGGTTTTCGGTCCTCTGCAAGGCTGGCGTCACATGTTCGATTGTTGTGGTGGCCGGTCCTCTGCGGGGCCGGCGTCACATGTCGATCGGCTCGCCGGCGGACCGGCGCGGCCGCACCGTACCCTCTTCACCTTCGACAGCTAGGCGCACAATGACGAGCAACCTCTCCACCGGCATCGAGGAAACGTCCGCGAAGGCGGCCCAGGTCCTGCGCACACTCGCGCTCGACGAGGACCTCAAGTGGGGGGTGCCCGCGGATCCGGTGCTCGGCCCCATCGTCCGGCGGGTGGCCCGGCGCTTCGTGGCCGGTGACAGCCTCGCGGACGCGCTGGAACGGGTGACGGAGATTCTCGCGAGCGGACACCGCGCGAACGCCGAGTACATGGGTGAGAGCTGCCGCGACCCGGAGCGCGCCGCGGCCGAGACCGACGTGTTCGTCGACGCCGCCCGCCTGCTCCCGCCGGGATGCTCGGTCTCCCTGGACCTGTCGCACATCGGCCTGGCGATCGACGAGGATCTCGCCTTCGACAACGCCACCCGCCTCGCCCAGGCCACCGCCGACGCCGGGCGGGAGATGATGATCTCGGCGGAGGGCTCCGACCGCACCGACGCGGTCCTGTCGGTGCACCGCAGGCTGTGCGAGCGTTTCGACCATGTCGGGATCACCGTCCAGGCGCGGCTGTACCGCACCGCTGACGACCTGAAGGCGCTGCTCGCCCTGCCGGGCCGGATCCGCCTGGTCAAAGGCGCCTTCCTGGAGCCGGAGGCCGTCGCCTACGCGCGTGAGGACGCGGAGCTGCCCGCCGTGTACCTGCGCTACGCCGAGCTGCTGGCCGACTCGGGGCACCTGTGCTCGTTCGCGACCCACGACTGGGAGCTGATCCACCGCATCGACCGCCACCTGGGCGGGACGGGCCACGACGGCGTGCCGTGGGAGTTCGAGACCTTGCTCGGCCTGGGCCCCGACCGCCTGGCCGCGATGGCCGAGCGGGGCCATCCCACCCGGGAGTACGTCGTCTTCGGGACCGAGTGGTGGCTGTATGTGTGCAACCGGCTGGCCGAAGACCCCCGGCGCCTGCTTCAGGCGCTGGTCGACGCCGCGTCCTGACGTCGGCGCCACCTCCGGGAAAGCGCCCGGCCGGGCACGCGGGAAAGCCCCCGGCGCCCCTCCCCGCCCGGGGCCCCGGGGCGATCACGGCGGCCGGTGCGGCACCGGAGCGGGACCGCCGGGCCGCCTGACGCGCGTCCCGGTGTCCCGGTGTCCCGCAGAGGCCGCGTTGCGACCCCGTCCCGGGACCGGGCCCCGCACCCCCTAGGCTTGAGGCCGTTTCCCCTTTTTTCCGGTTCTCTTTTTCCCGGCCTTTGGAGAGGTGCCCGCCGTGCCGACCGCACTCCGCCTGTTCCGTTACGTTGCGATCGCCGAGGCGTGCTCCTGGGCGGGCCTGCTCGTGGGCATGTACTTCAAGTACATCGCCGCCACCGGTGACCTCGGCGTGAAGATCTTCGGTCCCGTGCACGGTGCCCTGTTCGTGCTCTACGTCGCCGCCGTCCTGGCCGCCGCGCGCGTGGCCCGCTGGGGCTGGGGTGTGATCGCGCTGGGCCTGGCCTGCGCGGTGCCGCCGTTCACCTCGCTGTGGTTCGAGCGGCGCATGCTGGCCCGCCGCCGCGAACCGGTCGCCGCCTAGGCGATGATCGGGAAGGTCCACCGGGTTCCTCCGGAGCCGGCCATGGGCCCGGGCCCGGGAGGGGCCCGGGCCCATGGGTGACGGCCGGCGGTCGCTCCTGCGCTGACCGGCCTCATCGGGGACGCCGCCCGGGAGATCGGCGCCGGCGTGCCGGTCCGGACGACCCGGCCGCAGCCCGCGACCGTCCCGCGACCGTCCCGCGGCCGCGTCGTCGGCGACGTCCGCGGCGGCTCTACAGGCCCAGGACGGCGCGCGTGGCCGCCCGGCACCGCCCGGGATGCGTCAGCAGGTCCGTGCAGTCGCCGAACTGGTCGATCGAGCCCACCGGCGGCAGCGCCCGCACCCGCTCGTCGGTGATCGCGCCGGTCAGGGCGTCGGCGAACCGGCCTGCGTCGAGGACCTGGAAGGGCCGCCGGTGGTAGCTGCGCAGCCCCGTCTCCAGCGCCGGGCCCGCCCCCACCCGGTTGTGCAGGGCCGCGGCCCGCCGGTACGCCTGCCCCAGGTGCTCCTCCCGGGTGTGCCAGTCCCCGGCGCCCACCGCCGCCGACAGCGCGTCACCGAGCTCGGCCGTGCCCGGCAGGCGGGCGAACGCGCTGCCCAGCCACTTGGCGTACGGCGGGTAGCGGCGGCGCATCAGCAGTACCAGCCGCATCACGTCGCGCGCCAGCTCCGCCGTCGCCATCGCCGAGCCCAGGTCGTCGCCGACCTCCCCGCACCGGCCCGGGAACGCCTCCCGCTGGGCCAGGCGCCGCCACTGCCCGGCCAGCACGTAGCGCTCCAGGTCGGGCGGGTACCAGCGCAACGCCTCCCGGGCGGGGCCCAGCGCGTCCAGCCCGTCGTGGAAGACCTCTCCGCAGGTCACCTCGGCCAGCCGCTGCCAGGGGGTCGACAGCCAGTCCAGCGTGTCCACCCCGCGCAGCGGGTCGAAGCCCAGCCGGTCGGCGAACCAGGCGGCCGGATCGCTCACCTGCACGCCGTGGCCGGCGCCGATGGCGGTGGGGTAGCCGCCGAAACTGCCCGGCAGCGCCGCCTCCACCGCCTCACGGACCTGCGTGGCCAGGTGCGGGGCGGTGAACAGCACCACGCGCGGCCCCCAGTCGTGGTCGGTGGAGCGTCCGGTGTCGAACGCCAGCACCTCCGACCCGGCGCCGATCAACGCCGCACTGTGCGGCACGCCGGCCACGACCGGCCGCACCACCTCGCTGTAGAAGGCCCGCGAAAGCTCCAGACCAGGGATGAAACTGGACATCATTTCGTCCACTCTGCCTGCCGGGCCCCGGCCTCGCATCCGGTTTTCCCCCGGGCCCCCTCGCCGCGCCCGTCACCGGTTCCGCCGCACCCCCCGGGGGGGCGCGGTCCGGGGCCGCCGGACCGCACCCCCCCGGGGACGGGGTGCGCGGCCAGCCGCCCCAGCCGCCCCAGCCGCCGTCCAGGGCCGCGGCGGCCACCGGGCGGGCCCGCAGGCCCAGGCGCTCGTACAGGGCGAGGGCCCGGTCGTTGTCGGTGTCGACCATCAGCGCCACCCGGCCGTACCGGGCCGCCAGTTCCTCCAGGGCGAACCGGCACACCCGCTCCCCGTACCCGCGGCCCCGGAGGGCGGGCGCGGTGGCCACCCCGGCCACGAACCCGGCGCCCGGGCAGGACCAGGCGTCGGCGGCGACGGCCACCAGGGCGCCGCCGGCCGCGCGCACCCCGGCCCAGCGGCGCACGCCCGCGACCCCCGGCACGGCCCACGCCGACGGGGACGCCTCGGCCAGCAGCGCCGTGACCTCCTCATCGGCGCCGTGCAGCCATCCGGCCTCCCCCGCCGGATCGGCGCCGCCGCCCGCGTGGGCGGCCGCACCGGCCCGGTGGGGGCCGGCGGGGGCGACGCGGCGGGTGTCCATCCACTCGAACGACGCCGGCACCCGCGCCGCGGGGAGGCGGGCGGTGACCTGCTCGACGAGTGCCCGCTCGCCCAGCAGCCGGTAGGAGGGTCCCACCTCGCCCAGCAGTTCCCGCACCAGGGCGGCCACCTGCGCGGGCTCGCCGCGCACCGTCAGCCGGTCACGCCGGTTGAGATCCGGGCAGGCCACCGCGACCGCCTCCCCCAGCGCCCACGCCCGCACCCCGGCGCGCATGCCCTGCGCCCCCCACACCACCAGCGCGTCGTCACCGCAGGCGGCCGCCACCTCCGCGGCGGCGCGCAGCGCCACGGGCCGGCCCCGCACCGGGCTCAGAGGATCGCGCCGGGGGTGTAGGCGGCGGCGTCCGGGTGGCGGGCGGTGATCTCACCGACGCGCGCCACGACCGCCTCCACCTGCGCCGCCGCGGCGCCGGTGAACGACACCCGCTCGGCCAGCAGCTCCCGCAGCTGCGCCTCCCCCAGCGGGAAACGCTCATCGGCCGCCAGCCGCGCCAGCAGTTCGTTGCCGGCGCCGCGCTCGCGCATCGCCAGCGCCGACGCCACCGCGTGCTCCTTGATCACCTCGTGGGCGCTCTCCCGGCCCACCCCCGCGCGCACCGCGGCCATCAGCATCTTCGTCGTCGCCAGGAACGGCAGGTAGCGGTCCAGCTCGGCGGCGACGACCGCGGGGAAGGCCCCGAACTCCTCCAGCACCGTCAGCATCGTCTCCACCAGTCCGTCGAAGGCGAAGAACGCGTCCGGCAGCGCCACCCGCCGCACCACCGAGCACGACACGTCGCCCTCGTTCCACTGGTCACCGGCCAGTTCCCCGGCCATCGACGCGTACCCGCGCAGCACCACCGTCAGCCCGTTGACCCGCTCGCACGACCGGGTGTTCATCTTGTGCGGCATCGCCGACGACCCGACCTGCCCCTCGGCGAACCCCTCGGTGACCAGCTCGTGCCCGGCCATCAGCCGGATCGTCTTGGCCAGCGACGACGGGGCGGCCGCCAGCTGCACCAGCGCCGTGACCACCTCGTAGTCCAGCGACCGCGGATACACCTGCCCCACGCTGGTGAAGCGGTGCGCGAAACCCAGGTGCGCCGCGACGTGCCCTTCCAGTTCCGCCAGCTTCGCCGCGTCCCCGCCCAGCAGGTCCAGCATGTCCTGGGCCGTGCCGACCGGGCCCTTGATGCCGCGCAGCGGGTAGCGGGCGATGAGCTCCTCCAGCCGGGCGAACGCCACCAGCAGCTCGTCGGCCGCGGAGGCGAACCGCTTGCCCAGCGTGGTCGACTGCGCGGCCACGTTGTGCGAGCGCCCGGCCATCACCAGGCCCGAGTGCTCGGCCGCCAGCCGGGCCAGCCGGGCCAGCAGCGCCACGCACCGGTCGCGGACCAGCAGCAGGCTGTCGCGGATCTGCAGCTGCTCGACGTTCTCGGTCAGGTCCCGCGAGGTCATGCCCTTGTGCACGTGCTCGTGCCCGGCCAGTGCGTTGAACTCCTCGATGCGGGCCTTGACGTCGTGCCGGGTGACGCGCTCGCGCTCGGCGATCGACTCCAGGTCGACCTGTTCGACGACCTTCTCGTAGTCGGCCACCGCGCTCTCCGGGACCTCCACCCCCAGCCGGGCCTGGGCGGTCAGCACCGCCAGCCACAGGCGCCGCTCGGCCGCCACCTTGTACTCGGGAGACCACAGGCGCGCCAGCTCCGGCGAGGCGTAGCGGGCGGCAAGGACATTGGGGATACGCGGCTTGGCAGTCACGTTGCGTCAGTATATTCCGCGCCGGCCGGCACTCCGGGAAGCCCCCCGCGTAATCCCCCGCGAGGCGCCCACGCGGTGAGCGTGCCGGGCGCGCCGGGGGGCCGGGGGCCGCCCGCGCGGCGGGAGCGCGGCCGTGAGCCTCGCGGCCGTCCCCGCCCTTTCCCCGTCCGGTCCTGCCCGTCCCCATCCGTCCCGGTCCTCGCCTTCCGGCACCGCGACCGGGCAGCGGTGCGGCGAACCCGCACAACATTCATAAACGACACTAAAATTTTTTAGTATGGTCGGTGTGTACCAGACGCCCACGCGAAGGTGGTCCCCATGTCACTGCGGATGGCCCTGCTGACGCTCATCTCCGTGGAGCCACGCAGCGGTTACGACATCAGCCGGGAGTTCGACGACGTCCTGAAATTCGTGTGGCACGCCAAGCCCACCCAGGTCTACCCCGAGCTGAAACGACTGGCGGCCGAAGGCCTCCTCCGCCAGCGGGGAGAGGGACCACGCGGCCGGCGCCCCTACCAGATCACCGAGGAAGGACTGCGCACGCTACGCGAGTGGCTGACGACCACCTCCGCCGACCACTCCCAGCGCAACGAGACGATCCTGCGCTCGTTCGCGCTGTGGCTCCTCCCCCCGGAGGACGCCCAGGCCTTCCTCCGGGAGGAAATGGAATACCACCGGGTGCGGCTGCGCGGCATGCGAGCCCTGAAAAAAGCACTCGACCTGCGCCGGCCCGCCGACCGCGCCGCGCTGCTCGGCCTCGAAGCCGGCATCCGGCGCCTGGAGGCGATGACCTCCTGGGCGGAATGGGCGATCGACACCGTGGCGACCTGGCCGCACGACGCCGACGACCCCACCCGCTGAGACACCCCCTTCCCCCCGACCGAGAAAGCAGAAACACCCCGCGCATGAACACCGGCACCACGCAACAGAGCATCACCCTGCACGACGGCCGCCGGATGGGTTACGCCGTCTTCGGCGACCCGGCCGGGCGGCCATGCCTGCTCACCCATGGCTACTCCGCCTCCCGCTGGCTGGCCGGATGGGTTTTCCCCGCCGCGTCGCTGCACCGTCGCGGCGTGCGCCTCATCGCCGTCGACCGGCCCGGCTACGGCCTGTCGACCCCTCATCCGGGAGCCGGATTCACCACCTGGGCACACGACGCCTCAGAGCTTCTCGACCACCTCGGTCTCGACCGCGTCGCCGTCCTCGGCGTGTCCATGGGAGCCGGGCCCGCCCTGGCGCTCGCCGCCACCCGGCCCGACCTCGTCACCACGACGACGATCCTGAGCGGCATGCCCCCGGTCGAACCCGGGGAACGGTGGGCCCCCGACAGCCGCGCGGACGCCCTCTACTGGCGGCTGGCCCGCCACGCCCCCCGGCTGCTGCGGCAACTGTGCTCGCTCTCCGCCCGCATGACGGCCACCGCCGCCCGCGGCGACACCGGCGCGCTCATCGGCCGGGTCCAACGCGGCCTGCCCCCCGCGGACCTGCAGATCTTCCGCGAACTGCTCACCGACGCCGACACGCGGGCCGCCTTCGCCGCGGATCTCCGCGAAAGCTGCCGGCAGGGCGGAGCGGCCATGGCCGAAGACCTCCGGCAGTACCTGCGGCCCTGGGGTTTCGATCCCGCCGGCATCCACGGCCCCGTCCACCTGTGGCACGGCCTCGACGACCCCAAGGTCCCGGTCACGCTGGCCCGCCGGCTGGCCGACCGGCTCCCCGCCGTGACCCCCACGTTCGTACCCGGCGGGCACTTCGCCCCCTTCGCCCATCGCGACACCATCATCGGCCGGATCGCAGCCGACTGAGGAGAGGCCGTAGGGACTGCGAAAACAACGGTGACCGACGTGTCATCATCCCGCGCGCCGGCCGACAGCCGTCCGGGAAGGCCACCTGCGCCCACGGGCAGCCTGCAGAAGCCGCCTGACCGTACCCGCTGTCACGGGGAAGAGCGTCCGGCGGCCGACATGAGCGGGGCGCCGAAGGGCGCCGTCTTGCGCGGCGGGGCGTGCCGGCCGGCCGCGTCGCGCGTCAGCCGAGGGTGGCGGTGTCGATGACGAACCGGTAGCGGACGTCGGAGGCCAGGACACGTTCGTAGGCCTCGTTGATCCGGTCCGCCGAGATCAGCTCGATGTCGGCGCCGATGCCGTGCGCGGCGCAGAAGTCGAGCATCTCCTGCGTCTCGGCGATGCCGCCGATCATCGACCCGGCGTAGGAGCGGCGAGCACCGATGAGGGAGAACACATTCAGGCTCAACGGCTCGGCGGGGGCGCCGACGTTGACCAGGGTGCCGTCGACGGCGAGCAGACCGAGGTAGGCATCGACGTCGATACGGGCGCTGACCGTGTTGACGATCAGATCGAACCGGCCGGCGAGCCGCTCGAACGTGTCGGGGTCGCCGGTGGCGTGGTAGTGGGCGGCCCCCAACCGCAGACCGTCCTCCTGCTTCTTCAGCGACTGCGAGAGCACGGTGACCTCGGCGCCCATGGCGTGGGCGATCTTGACGGCCAGGTGGCCCAGCCCGCCGAGGCCGACGACGGCGACCTTCTTGCCCGGGCCGGCGCCCCGGCGGCGCAACGGCGAGTAGGTGGTGATGCCGGCGCACAGCAGCGGCGCCGCGGCCGCCAGGTCGAGCCCCTCGGGCACCGACAGCACGAAACCGGCGTCGACGACGACGTGTGTGCTGTAGCCGCCCTGGGTGATGGTGCCGTCCCGGTCCACGCCTCCGTAGGTGGGCACCATCCCGTCCAGGCAGTACTGCTCGTCGCCGCGGCGGCAGTTGGTGCACCGGCCGCAGGAGTTGACCATGCAGCCGACGCCGACGCGGTCACCGACCCGGTGCCGGGTGACGGCGGCGCCGACCTCGGCGACAATGCCGACGATCTCGTGGCCCGGGACCAACGGGTAGGGCTGGGGCCCCCAGTCGCCGTTGACGGTGTGGATGTCGGAATGGCAGATGCCGGCGTACCTGACCTCGATGAGCACGTCGCCGGGGCCGACGTCACGCCGTTCGACGATCGTGGGGGCCAGCGGCTCGGCGGCGGCCGGTGCGGCATAGGCATGCACACGCATGAAGATCGCTCCTTTGGTCGGGGCCCGCTCCCCCAACCCCCGCAGGGGCCGGGCGAGGCGGCCACCGTCCATTGAAAGCGCCGGTCAGGGCGGGAAGAAGGCACTGCTGAAGGGTGTACTGGCAGGGCACCCCTGACAGATGCGGGGCCGCCTAGCCTGGGAAGAGTGGACCACCGTAGCCAAGTCCGTGAGTTTCTGACCTCCCGCCGGGCCAGGATCAGCCCGCAGCAGGCCGGGCTGCCCTCCCACGGCACCCGCCGGGTGCCCGGCCTGCGCCGCGCCGAGGTCGCCCAGCTGGCCGGCGTCAGCGTGGAGTACTACTCCCGCCTGGAACGCGGCGACCTGTCCGGGGTCTCCGACCAGGTCCTGGACGCCCTGGCCCGCGCGCTGCGGCTCAACGACGAAGAACGCACCCACCTGGAGGACCTGGCCCGCGCCGCCGGGCCCGGCCCGCGCCGCCGGCGCCGCACCGCCCCCGCCCAGGTGCGGTCCACGGTGCAGCGGCTGCTGGACGCCATGACCGACGCCCCCGCGTTCGTCATGAACGGCCGCGGCGACGTCCTGGCCACCAACACCCTCGGCCGCGCGCTGTACGCCCCCATGATCGACGCGGCCCGCGGCGCCGTCCCCAACCACGCCCGGTTCATCTTCCTCGACGCCCGCTCCCGCCTGTTCTGGGGCGACTGGGACCGCGCCGCCGACGACACCGTCGCCCTCCTGCAGGCCCAGGCCGGCCGGGACCCCTACGACAAGGACCTCATCGACCTGGTCGGGGAGCTGTCCACCCGCAGCCGGGACTTCCGCGCCCGCTGGGCCCGCCACGACGTCCGCCAGCACCACATCGGCGCCAAGCCCTTCCGCCACCCCGTCGTCGGCGATCTGCATCTCACCTACGAGTCCTTGGACCTGTCCGCCGACGGCCTCGTCCTGGTCGCCTACGGCACCGAACCCGGCAGCGACTCCGAAGACAGACTCCGCCTGCTCGCCAGCTGGGCCACCACGCTCGACACCGCACCCGGCCACGACGACCGCCGCCAGCCCCGGCACCACGAGCAGCCGCCCACCGCACCGAGGACGACGAGCAAGCCGGGCGGCGTTTCATGAGCGACCGCCTATGAAACATCGCCCCCGGCCGGAATCGAACCGGTACCACCATCGACTTCCTGGCGCCTTCCGGCGTATTCCGGCCGCCCCCGAACAGCAGATGGCGGACGCACGGAACGCCGGCGCGCGCACGCCTCAGCTCTCGTAGAACGCCACGGTTGCGTACTGGTAGCGGGTCGAGCCGTTCTCGTCCCCGTTGTGCGTGCGGCCGGTCATGACCTGGTTGTAACCGGCCTGGGAGGCGTGTTTGCTCTCCTTGTACCAGCTGCTCCAGACCGGGTTGATCAATCGCACCGGCTGGCCCCGCCAGGTCAGCGTGGCGGTTTCGTACTTCGTGAGACCGTTCTCGTCGCCGGTGTGCCACCGGCCGACGAGCGCCTGGTCCGGTGGGGCGACGAAGTCGGACTTGCTCTCCTTCAGGCCTTGGGAGGGGGTCCACACGTTCGCAGTGTGCACCTGGACCTGCTCGTCGTTGATGAAGATCCAGCCGCAGTGGTAGGTGGTGTAGCCGTTCTCGTCGCCACGGTGCGAGCGGCTGAGGAGCACCTGGTTTGTCGGGCAGACGGCCAGGCCCACCATCTCCCGCACAACGGTGGTGTAGTCGTACTGGATCCTGATCGTCACCGCCGCCGCCGAGGCGGGCGGGGACATGGTCACGGAGGCCGTGACGGCGGCGACCACCATCGCGGCGGACAGGGCCTTCCTGGGCGTCTTCATCTCCTGCGATTCCTTTCCGACGTCGTGCCGTTGCGTCCGCAGAGGCGACCACGGGGATGAAGATCACATCGTGACCCCGGCCGCGGGTGAAGGCCACCGCCGTGAGAGATGGCCCCGTCACGGCTTCGACCCGGACGCGCTCGTCCCCCGTACCTCTGTTTCCGGCTCGGCAGGAACTGTGGTCCACGCCGTTAGGAGATGACTTGCGGGATTGTTAGGAAGTGACTTGCAGGATTCAGGGCCCTTCGCCCGGGCCGGTGTCGCCAGGGGAGAAGCAGCCCCGGAAAAGGCCGGGTCGCCGTGCGTACCGGACTGCGTGGCGAACCTGCTGTTCCTGCTCGCCGCCCGCAGCGGGGACCTCGCCGCCGCGGTGATCACCGCCCTCTACCCGGCCGGCGCGATCCTGCTCGCCCGCGGCGTGCCCGCCGAACGCAACGGACCCCGCTCATGCCCGCCGTCGTGAGCCCCCTTCCCGGCGTGTCGCGGCGTCGGCGTAGCGGCGGGCCAGATACGCGAAGGCGTCCTTGAGCTCGGCCGGGCCGACGACCTCGATGTCGGCGTCGAACCCGCCGATGGTGGCGGCCAGGCCAGGCCACGACCACGAGCCCAGGACAAGCCGGCAGCGATCCGGGCCGAGTTCCTCGACGACTCCGTCACGGGCGTAACGGGACACGACGGCGGCGGGCAGATCGAGGATCACCTCACCGCGGCAGGGCCAGTCACCGGAGCCACCGGAACCCCGGAACCTGCCGACCACGAAGGCGGCCACCTCACCCCCGGGCAACTCGCGCGGGGTGAAACGGGGCCCCGTGGGGACGCGCGGAATGATCCGATCGGCACGGAAGGTACGCCAGTCCTCACGGTCGAGGTCCCAGGCGACGAGGTACCAGCGCCCACCCCAGGTGACGAGGTGGTGAGGCTGCACCCGGCGCGGAGCAGACCCGGCACGGCCGTCGCCGACGGCTCCCGGCGGGGATACGGGCGTGTAGTCGAAGCGCAGCACCTCACGGGCGTGCACGGCGGCGCTGAGCGCCATCAGCACACCGCTGCCGACCCGCGGACCCGGCCGCATCGCGGGCCGCTCGACGGCGGTGACCTGGAAGGTGTCGATCCGGCGGCGCAGCCGGGCGGGCATGACCTGCCGCACGGTGTTCAGCGCGCGCGCCGCGGCCTCCTCGATGCCGGCACCCGTGGTGGCGGCGATCTGGAGTGCGACGGCCAGCGCGACGGCCTGCTCGTCGTCGAACAGCAGCGGGGGCAGTTCCGTGCCCGCGTCGAGCCGGTACCCCCCGTCGGGGCCCTTGGTGGCCGATATCGGATAGCCGAGCTCGCGCAGGCGGTCGACATCGCGGCGCACGGTGCGCGGGCTGACCGCCAGCCGCTCGGCCAGCAGCGCCCCCGGCCAGTCCCGGCGCGCCTGAAGCAGCGAGAGCAACGACAGCAGTCGCGCTGAGGTCTTCGGCATGACGCCAATATTGCCCTGAGAAGCGGACACACCCTGACCGCTTCCCCTGCGACCGTGGTCTCGTGCCGGACAACGACAACACCCCGAAGGGCCCGAACACCGTGACCACCACGACCGCGTCCCCCTCCACTCCCGACGCCGAGCAGGCCGAGCGGGCCGACCTGCTCGCCGCGCTCGCGACCGCGCGATCGGCCCTGACCACCACCGTGCGCGGGCTCGACGACGAGCAGGCCGGTGAGCACCCGACGGTCAGCGCGCTGTGCCTGGGCGGGCTGATCAAGCACGTCGCGTCCATGGAGGAGAACTGGATGCGCTTCGTGGTCGAGGGCCCGCCGGCGATGCGTTACGACCTGCCCGACGGTGTCACCTGGGCCGACCTCGCGGCCGGCACCGCACGTCAGGTCCCGCAGTGGGCGATCGACCACCAGAACGACTTCCGGATGCTGCCCGGCGAGACGCTGGCCGGGATCGTCGCCCGCTACGAGCAGGTCGCCGCCCGCAGCGAGGAGATCATCGCCTCCGTCCCCGACCTGTCGGCGACGCACCCGCTGCCGGAAGCGCCCTGGCACGAGCCGGGAGCAACACACAGCGTGCGCCGGGTGCTGATGCACGTCATCGCCGAGACCGCCCAGCACGCCGGACACGCCGACATCCTGCGCGAGACGCTCGACGGCCGGAAATCAACCTGACCGGTGACGGATCCCGGCCGGGTCGGGCCACCGCCCCGACCCGGCGCCACGCGCCGGACGCGGTGAACCAGGACCGGGCGGCGGCTGCCCGCCGCCCGGTCCCGACCTCAAGGTGTGCACGAAACCGAAGGGAACACTTGTCACGATGAGGACGCGCGACCCGGGGCGGACCGGTATCCGGGTCAGCCCCCACCGCCCGGGCACCGGCTCACGGCACCGGATCATCACCGGGGCCGGACACTCGCCGCGGCGCCCGCAGACCCACCACATCACCCCGTGCCGGATCCACCACCCCGGCCCGCGGACCGGCACCGAGGAGACGCCCCCCGCCCGCCGCACGCCGCCCGCCACCGAGCACGCGGCGCCGCGCAGGCGACCGGCCGGCGAGCACGCCGCGGCATGCCCCCGATGACCGTTCTCGACACCCGGGCGCTCAACCGCGCGACACTCGCCCGGCAACTGCTGCTCGATCACGCCGACGTACCGGTCCTCGACGCCGTCGCGCACCTGTGCGGCCTGCAAGCGCAGGAACCACAGGAACCGTTCGCCGGGCTCTGGTCACGGGTGCGCGCCTTCGACCCGGCGGAGCTGGACGACCTGCTCACCGGGCGGAGCGTGGTGCGGACCCACCTCATGCGCCGCACCGTCCACCTCCTCACCGCCGACGACGCCCTGGCCTGGCGGGCCCGCCACGACACCATGCTGCGCCAACGGGCACTCGGCAACCACCGCCGCGAACTCGGCGGGATAGACCTCGACGAGCTCGCCACGGCGGCCCGGGCGGTAATGGCCGACGACGAGCCCCGCTCGATGACCGAGCTCGCACGGGCGCTCGCCGAACGCTGGCCGGCGCCGGCACCGCGGGCACTGGGCGAGATGGTGATCGCCGCCCTCGTCCCGATGGCGCAGCTGCCACCGCGCGGGCTCTGGCGCGCAAAGGCGGGAGTGCGCAACGTCCTGCTCTCGTCCTGGCTGGGCCGCGAGATCGACCCTCCGTCCCCGGACGGCTCCGATCCCGTGGGCCAGGCGCTGGTACGGCGCTACCTGGCCGCGTTCGGCCCCGCCGCCGTGGCCGACCTGCGCGCCTGGTGCGGCCTCGCCGGACTGCCGGCCGCGGCCGCCGCGATACGCGAGGAACTGGTCACCTTCCGCGACGAACACGGCCGCGAACTGCTCGACCTGCCCGGCGCACCGCGCCCCGACCCCGGCACACCCGCCCCGGTGCGGTTCCTGCCGGCGTTCGACAACGCGATCCTCGGCTACCACGACCGCAGCCGGATCATCGACGACGCCCACCGCGGCCTGTCCGTCACCGGCGCGCGCGTCGTCCTGGTCGACGGCCGGGCCGCCGCCACCTGGACCGTCGACGCGGGCACCGTGATCGTCGCCCCGCTGCGCGGCCTCACCCGGGCCGAGCACACCGCCGTCACCGAGGAGGGCCAGAGCCTGGCGTCGTTCCTGTCCGACAACGACAGCGACCGCGTACGGATCGCCGCCCCTCCCCGCTGAACGACACACCCGCGCACCGCCCGCCCCGAGCACGGGACCCGGGGCACGCTCCGGCCCACACCACCGAAAGGCCCGCACGGCCGGGCACCCGTCCACCCGAACAGACCGGCCCCCGCGGAAAACCGGAAAAGCCCCGCAGACGACGACGGCCGCCGCGGCGCGCACCCCGCGCACCCGGCGGCCATCGCCCTCCCCCGGCGCCCTACCGGGCAGAGGCCAGCGTGTCGGCGTCGTAGACCGTCACCCGCGGCTCCGGCCCGCCATCCCGGGGCGAGCGCCGCAGCCGCTCCTTGGCCCGCTCGACCATCACATACAGCGTCGGCACCAGCACCAGCGTCAGCAACGTCGACGACAGCAGACCACCGATCACCACGATCGCCAGCGGCTGCGAGATGAACCCGCCCGACCCGGTCAGCCCCAGCGACATCGGAATCAACGCGAAGATCGTCGCCACCGCCGTCATCAGGATCGGCCGCAGCCTCCGGCGCCCGCCCTCGATGACCGCATCCACGATCCCCATGCCCTGCTCACGATACTGATTGATCAGATCGATCAGCACGATCGCGTTCGTCACCACGATACCGATCAGCATCAGCATGCCGATCAACGCCGGCACACCCATCGGCGTCCCCGTGGCCAGCAGCAGCCCGACCGCGCCGGTCGCCGCGAACGGCACCGACACCAGCAGGATCAGCGGCTGCACGAAACTCCGGAACGTCGCCACCATGATCATGAAAACGATCGCGATGGCCGCCAGCATCGCCAGCCCCAGCTGACCGAACGCCTCGGCCTGATCCGCGCTGACCCCGCCCACGGTGTACGACGCCCCCGCCGGCAACTCCAGCCCCTCCAGCTCCGACGTCAACTCCGCCGTCACACTGCCCAGGTCACTGGCCGTGGCCGTCCCCGACACCGTCGCACTACGCTCACCGTCGACACGCGTGATCTGCGGAGGACCCTCCACCGTGACGACCTTCGCCACCTCCGACAGCTTCACCGTCCCCGCCGCCGAGACCAGCTTCAGAGCACGGATCGCCTTGACGTCCTCCGGCGCGTCCGAGGTCCGCAGCACCACATCACCGCTGATCCCGTCCAGCGTCAACTGCCCCAGCGGCGCCCCACGGAACTGCTGCGCCACCATCTGCCCGATCTGCGCCTCGGTCAGCCCCCTGGCCGCCGCCTTCTCCCGATCCACCCGCACCTCGACGCGCTTGGCACTGGCCTCCAGGTTCGACGACACGTCACGCAGGCCGCCCAGACCCGCCATCGCCACCCGCACCCGCTCAGCCGCCGTCCGCAGCGTCGCGACATCCGGCGCCTGCACGATCACCTGCACCTGGTTGGCCGACCCCCCGCCGAAACCACCCTGACCGCCGCCCACGGTGATCTCCCCCGCGCCGGTCACCCCCTTCAACCGCTCACGCAACCGCTCCTCCACCACCGCGGCCTCGACCTCGGCACCCACCGTGACCGAGTACGACGCCCGGTCCCCGCCGCCCCCGGCCGCCCCCAGCAACCCGCCGCCGCCCCCGACGGTGACCTGGTAGTCCTGCACATCCCCGGACTTCCGGAACGCCCCCAGCACCTCCTCGACCTTCCTGGCCGCCGCGTCCGTCGTCTCCAGATCCGTGCCCACCGGCATCTTCTGGCTGATGGAGATCGTGTCCTGCCCGGAGGCGTCCAGGAAGTTCGTCTCCAGCCGCCCGGCCAGCCCCATCGTCCCCGCGAACACCAGCACACCCACCAGCAACGTCACCAGCCGCCGCCGGGCCGCGAACCGCAGCACCGGCAGGTAGGCCCGCTGCAACGGGCTGCGCAACTCCTTGGCCTCGGCCTCCTCCCGCACCGCGCGCGCCTGCTCCGCCGAGAGCGCCGGAGCCTTCAGGAACCAGTACGCCAGCACCGGCACCACCGTCAGCGACA
Organism: Streptosporangium fragile; assembly: GCF_039534445.1. NCBI lineage: Bacteria > Bacillati > Actinomycetota > Actinomycetes > Streptosporangiales > Streptosporangiaceae > Streptosporangium > Streptosporangium fragile. Next base: position 75,146 of record NZ_BAAAVI010000032.1, read on the forward strand.
CCAGCAACGACGCCAGCAGCGCCACCGTCACCGTGACCGCGAACGGCGCGAACAACTGCCCCACCATGCCGCCCACCACCGCGATCGGCAGGAACACCGCCACCGTCGTCAACGTCGAGGCCGTCACCGCGCCGCTGACCTCGCGCACCCCCGCCAGCACCGCCTCCCGCTTGGCCTCCCCATACCCCAGATGCCGCTTGATGTTCTCCAGCACCACGATCGAATCGTCGACCACCCGGCCCACCGCGATCGTCAGCGCGCCCAGCGTCAGCATGTTCAGCGAATAGTCACCGGCCCACAACGCGATCAACGCGATCATCACCGACAGCGGGATCGACACCGCCGTCACCAACGTCGAACGCACCGACAACAGGAACAACAGGATCACCAGCACCGCGAACCCCAGGCCCAGCAACCCCTCGGTCGTCAGATCCTCGATCGACCGCTCCACATACGGCGCCTGATCGAAAACCACCGTTATCGTCGCGGCGTCCCCGATCGCCCGCACCAGCTCCGCCTGCTTCTCCCGCACCGCATGCGAGATCGCCACCGCGTTGCCGTCCGGCGACATCGTCACCGACACACCCAGACTCGGCGCGCCATTGGTCCGCGTCAGCGACGTCCCTTCCGCCAACGACCGCTCCACCTCGGCCACGTCACCCAGCCGCACCGGCTCAGGAGCCGCCTGCGCCCGCTGCCGCACCCCGCCGGGCACCTGCCGCACCCCCTGCTGCGGCGCCTGCTGAACCTGCGCCGGCACCGCCGCGGGCAGCAGATACAGGTCCTCCAGCTGCTTCACCGTCGAGATCCGGCTCCCCACCTGAACCGTCAGCGACAGCCCGTCCTCACTCAGACTCCCCGCCGGCACCGGCTGCCCGTTCGCCCGCAACGCGTCGGCCACCGCCGTCGGCGCCAGCCCCCGCCGCGCCAGCTTCCCGGCATCCGGAGTGATCGTCACCACCTCGTCGCGCGTACCGGTCACCGCCGCCTCGCGCACCCCCTCGATGCCCTGCAGCTCCGGCACCACGACCCGCTCCAGCTTGTCGGCCATCGCCCGCTGGTCACCACCGTCGCCCACGGCCAGCACCATCACCGGAATGTCGTCGGTACCGCCCGCCACCACCTGCGGATCCACCCCGTCCGGCAACTGCGCCTCGATCCGGGAGACCGCCTGCTGCATGTCGGCCACCGCAGCGTCGATGTCGGTGCCGTACTCGAACGCCACCTGAACCTGCGACATCCCCTCCCGGGACGTCGAGGTCACCTCGGTCACCCCCTCCAACCCCTGGAAGCTGTTCTCGATCGGCTCGGTCACCTGCTCCTCGACGATCTCAGGAGCGGCACCCGCGTACGAGGCGACCACGAACGCCCCCGGAAACGAGAGCGAAGGCAGCAACTGCTGCTTCAGCGCAGGGATCGCATAAACACCGAACGCGCTCAACACGAGCGCGATCATTATGACGAGGCTGCGGTTGGCAAGGCTCAACCTGGCCAAGGCGGTCATCGGGGACGGACTCCTCTGAAAGACACAACAAGATTTGCCCCAGACTAACACTTCGCCTTACGCGAATATTTAACACAACCCGACGATCCTGATAACCTTCTCAGGAATCGAGAGGTGAGTGTGAACGACGAACGCGACCAGCTGATCAACAAGATCGGCGAAATCCAGCGCGACCTGGGACGACTGATCGCCCAGCACCGTCCCACCTCCCCCCTCTTCAACTCCAACCTCACCATGCGCCAGCTCAAGGTCATCATGATCCTGTCCTGCCAGGACTCCGCCTCCGGCCAGGACATCGCCCACCACCTCGGCGTCGGCCTCGGCACCGTCACCGGCATCGTCGACCGCCTCGTCGGCCACGGCCTCGTCACCCGCCGCGAAGACCCTCACGACCGCCGCGTCCGCCGCGTCCACCTCACCCCCGCCGGCCGCACCCTCCTCGAAGAGATCTCCGACGCCGGCCTCGCCGACTTCCGCCGCCTCCTCCAAACCCTCGACACCCCCACCCTCCACGACCTCTCCACCGTCATGGACAAAATCCAAGAAGCCGCCCACACCCTCTACAGCGACACCCCACACAAAAAGGTGGGATAACACCACCAACCCCGCCCACTGCTACATTCCGGCACCATGCCCACCAACCCCGAAAACCTCTTCACCCTCACCGGCCGCACCGCCCTCGTCACCGGCGCCAGCTCCGGCATCGGCCACGCCATCGCCCACGCCCTCGGCCACGCCGGCGCCTCCCTCATCCTCGTCGCCCGCCGCCCCCAACCCCTCACCGACACCCTCCACCAACTCCACGACCACGGCATCCCCGCCGCCGCCATCCCCGCCGACCTCACCAACCCCCACGACATCACCCGCATCTGCCAACAAGCCGCCACTCACTTCGGCGACATCGACATCCTCGTCAACAACGCCGCCAACAACATCCGCCGCCCCATGACAGACCTCACCCCCGACGACTACCACCAGACCATCACCCTCAACCTCACCGCCCCCTACCTCCTCGGCCAACACTTCGGCCCCCGCATGGCCCAACGCGGCTGGGGCCGCATCATCAACATCGGCTCCCAACAATCCATCAAAGCCTTCGGCGACAGCGGCGCCTACGGCATCTCCAAAGCCGCCATCACCGGCCTCACCCGCTCCCAAGCCGAAGCCTGGTCACCCCACGGCGTCTGCGCCAACACCATCATCCCCGGCTTCGTCCTCACCCCCCTCACCGAACCCGCCCAAGCCATCCCCGGCCGCGTCGAAGCCCTCGCCGCCCGCAGCATGATCGGCCGCAACGCCACCCCCGACGACTTCACCGGCATCGCCGTCTTCCTCGCCAGCAACGCCAGCGCCTACATCACCGGCCAAACCATCTGCGTCGACGGCGGCTTCTCCGTCCACTGAAACCACCATGATTGAATAACCCCCCGGAGCAGGCACACATCCGGGGGCACCATGACCACCACCACACCCAACCCCACCAACGCCCGCCGCGCCGTCTCCTACTTCTTCATCCTCCTCGGCACCACCTCCGGCGCCTGGGCCGCCCGCATCCCCGCCGTCAAACACACCCTCCACCTCACCGACGGACAACTCAGCTACGGCCTCCTCGCCATCGCCATCGGCCTCGTCACCGGCATGCGCATCGCCGGCCCCCTCACCGACCGCCTCGGCAGCGCCCGCCTCATCACCCCCGCCGCCATCGCCACCTCCCTCGCCGTCATCCTCCCCGGCTACGCCCCCAACCTCCCCACCCTCATCACCACCCTCTTCCTCTACGGCTTCATCAACGCCTCCCTCGACGTCTCCATGAACGCCCACGGCGTCGAAGTCGAACGCGCACACGGCCGCCCCATCATGTCCTCCCTCCACGGCATGTTCAGCATCGGCAACCTCCTCGGCGCAGCCATCGGCGGCCTCTTCGCCTGGCTCGACCTCAGCGCCGGCACCACCCTCGCCGCCGTCGGCATCCCCCTCGCCATCCTCTCCCTCCACGCCCGACGCCACCTCCTCCCCACCCCACCCACCACCCACACCACCACCCGACCCCACCGCGCCCCCTGGAACGGCTGGATCATCCTCATGGGCATCGTCGCCTTCGCCGGACTCGTCGGCGAAGGCGCCGCCAACGACTGGACCGCCGTCTACCTCTTCGAAGACCTCGACGCCCCCCAAGGCATCGCCGCCCTCGGCTTCGCCGTCTTCGCCACCGCCATGACCATCGGCCGCTTCGCCGGCGACCACCTCGCCCAACGCCTCGGCCCCGTCCGCCTCGTCCGCTACTCCGGCGTCATCGCCACCCTCGGCCTCACCACCGCCCTGCTCATCGCCCGCGTCCCCGTCGCCATCGCCGGGTTCGCCCTGTTCGGCCTGGGCCTGGCCACCATCGTCCCCCAGGTCTTCTCCGCCGCCGGCAACCACGACCCCGCCCGCGCCGGCCAGTCCATCGCCCAGGTCGCCACCGTCGGCTACGCCGGCCTCGTCGCGGGTCCCGCCATCATCGGCGGCGCCGCCGAACTCATCGGCCTGCCCGCCGCCCTGGCCATCCCCGCACTGCTGGCCGCCTTCATGGCCGCCACCGCCGGCGCCCTGCGTCCTCCCGCCTCCGGACGCCACCCCCGGTGACCCAGGCCCGCGCCCTCTCTTTTCGGGTGATGAGTCTTCAGTCCTCTGTAAATGATCTTGCAATCCGGACGGCCGCCTTTACAATGTAGATTTATAAGTACGGCAGTACGGCCCGGACCACTCGTCCCGCGGCACCGGCGGCGACGGTGCGGATGGATTCTCCACGTTCGCGGCGGGCGAGGATCGCGGCGCGTTCGTCGTCGTCGACCACCGGCCGCCGGCCCTGCCACGTCTACGGGCTGCTTCCAGGCCGTTCTTGGTCTTGCGGGTGATGTCGCGGCGGCGGTCTTCGGCCAGGGCGAGGATCAGGGAGCGTTCGGCGTGCTCGCCGGCCGCGATGCTCTCCAGCACTTTGACGCCGATGCCGCATTGGAACAGGTCGTTGAGGACGGGATCGCGCCATGCCCGCCGTTCCGCAACCTACTTCAAGTGGCGGGAGCCTTCCTTCGCTGCGCGCTCGTGATCCGCGTTGAGACAGTCGGCGACCACGGGGACGGGGCATGACGAGCATCCGAACGAAAAGTCCCGTTAGCAGAGGAGAGCTGAGCGGCTTACCGTGACTTTCCGTTCGGATGTGTGTCGCCGGAAGGCTTCCACAGGTCACAACCGGAAGCCTGCGGGCACATCCGGTCATGGTCGGCGGTCGTCTGAGCTGTCGGCGGCTACGCGCCGGCGTCCCTATCGGCGTGTTGAGCGTTCTGTATAACGGTGCCCACGTAGCAGCCGGCCACCGAGTAGGACCGCGCAAGACCCGACGGTCAGCAGCCCGCCGGCGAGGAAGGTGCCCCGTACCTCGGCGAGTGGCAGGACCAGTGCCCCTATCGCGGCTCCCGCCGCAATGCCGGCGTTGTAGGCGCCGGAGTTCGCCGCCAGGGCGATGTCCGTGCGGCCCGGTGCGCAGTGCAGCATCGCGTTCTGTGTGGCCATGAACACCGGTCCGAGCGCACCGCCCATCAGCATCAGAAACACCACCGCCGCCACCTGATGAGCGCCGAACGCGTACAGGCCGAGCATGCCCACCGCCTGCGTGGCCACGGCGGTGGCCGGCGCGGACTGCGGAAAACGATCCAGAAACGCCCCAGTGATGCTCACCCCGGCCAGACAGGCGACACCGAAACCCGCGAACAGGACGCTGACCGTGCTCGGGGAGAACCCGCTCACGTCCCCCAGGAAGGTCACGATGTAGGTGTATCCCGTGAACGCCCCGGTGGCGGACAAGGCCCCGGCCGCCAGTACCGTCCCGAACCGCCGCACGTCGGGACTGGTGGCGTAGGCGGCGGGCTCCTCTTCCGGGCGCGAAGTCGGCAGCAGAACGGCGATCGTCACCAGAGAGACAAGCCCCAGAGCCGCCGGCAGGGCGATGGGCACCTGCCAATTGCTCTGCCGGCCCAGCCAGGTCCCGGCGGGAACACCGAGCACGAGGGCGAGCGAACCGGCGACGGACAGTGCCCCGACCACACGCCCCCGGACCTCGGGCGCGAACAGGCCCACCGCGACTGGCCCCATCACGGCCCAGAACAGCGCCTGGGCGAGTGCGGTCAGCAGCCGCGCTCCGAGGAGTTGCCAGTAGGCGGCGGCCAGCGCCGCAACGAGGCTGGACACCACGAGCGCGACCAGCAGTCCCGTGAGCACGTAGCGTCGGGGTACGGCCCGCACGACGTGGGCGATCGGCACCGATGCGATGGCCACCGTCACGCCGTAACCGGTGACCAGGAGACCGACCGCTGACAGGGACACCCATAGGTCTTCGGAGATGAGCTCCAGGAGGCCGACCGGCAGGTTCTCCGCGGTGTTGAAAGTGAGGGCCGCCAGCATCAGAGCCCCGAGCACCGCAAGCCTGTGCCATGGAGCCGGTTGTCGCGTGATCGTGCGGCCTCTTCCAGCTCTCGCCCATCGCACCTGCTCAATGGCGCCGTCCATGCAGATACCCCACCAAGCCCACCAGTCCCACCGCAACCGAAATTCATCCGCGGAACGCCGCTCGAGAATCAGCGGAACTGGGGTTATCGGCGAAGCCGATCATGGTTGGGGGGTCCGGGCGGCTGTCACGCGGGCGGCGTACACCCGATGCGCCTTGTGCTCGGCCGGGCCGGCGTCGGCGAGGGCAGCGCTCTGCTCCAGCGCGGCGCGGTGGAGCGCAAGCGGGGCCGCGATGCGGATGGAGTAGCCGTGGCCGCGGCGGATGGTCTGCCCGGAGGCGAGGGTCTGGCGAACGGTTTCGGCACCGGTGGTGCGCAGGTGATCGGCGAGCAGTCCGGGCAGATCAAGGAGCACGTCCGGGTCCGGTGCGGGCGCGTGGCGTTGTTCGTCGGTGTCGGCCGACGGCGTGTCGAGCGGGTCGGGCAGGTCGCGGGCGCCGGCGGCGTCCAGGATGCGCCGGATGGTCTTGGGGGCGACCTGGTGCCGACGCGCCAGGCCTTGACGGCGGCACCTTGACGGTATGCCTCGACGATCGCGGCAGCCTTGTCCTGATCGAGGGCGGCGGGACGGCCTAGGGTCGGGGGGCAGAGAGACTTGGAACGGAACCCGGCGTTAGCGGGGTTCTCCCAGGTCAGATGTCCCCTGTCATCTCCCCTCGTTCAGATGAGGCTCGCGCCGGATTCCGTTCGGTCTCACAGCGCAACTTTGATCTACGCCATGTGACGGTAGGCAGCGGTTGATAACGGTTGTGGTGCTTTGATGACGCTGCGTCTGTTGGGTCATACGTTGCGTACATGCCTGTCGACTTCCTGAGCGATTCAGAAGCGGCGAAGTACGGCCGTTACGACGGTCCGCCCGCCGGGCCGAGATGGAGAAGATCTTCTTCCTCGACAACGAGGACATGGCCCTCATCAAGGGGTTGCCGTAGTGAGCGCCGAATATCCAACACATTTGCCTGACCAGCAGAAACCCGTCTGATGGATCGTTGAGCCCTGCAACCCTGTCAGTGGGAGGCTCCGGTTCGATGTCAGCGACTCGCAACGACCAAGGCGCGCTTGGTCGTGCAATTCCTCAGCGTGTTGCCTGGTCACGGCGTCTGCGTGCGGCGCGGATTTCGGCGTCGGCGACCTTGTCGTCGAGCAGCGCGTGCAGGCTCTCGCCCTTGTTCAGCTGCCGGGCGATGCGCCGCCGGTAAGCCTCGTCCGACAAATAGCGGGCGGCGTAGACGGTACGGCGAATCATGCCGACTCCTTCAGCGCGGCCGCCATCGCGTTCTGCCGGGAGGAGGCCGACAGCTTGCCCACGATCAACGATGCAGTGGCCTGTCCGAACTTGATGGAGCCGGCCAGGCGCAACAGGTCGTCGAACTGCTCGGCGATCAGGTCGAGGTCGAAGCGGCGGGTCAGCAGCCGCCCGGCCAGCGGCCAGGACCGCTCGGTGGCCGCCCGCGATCCGAATCGCCCCATGGTGATCTTCCCCAGGTCACGCATCCGGGGCGACAGCTGCAGGCCGACCAGGTCGAACAGAGCAAAGTTGACCAAGGTCACGCCGTGCGTATCGGTGGCGTGCTCGGTGATCGGCAGGTCGGTGGCATTGCCCATGATGTCGTCCAGCACGTACTGCGCCTCGCGGTGGGTGACCACGATGACCTTGGTGCCGTAGGTGGAGAACTGATCCGAGGCGTGGGTGTAGGTGGACAGGCCCCTGTCGGCGAACCACCGGTAGCTCGCCCCGGAGCCGCGCGCCGGCCTCCTCGTCCGGGACGGCGACGTCCAGCAGCACCGGCAGGATCTCATCCAGCAGCGCCTGGCGCTCCTCCATCGGGATCGCCCGATCGGCCAGGATGTCCTTCAGCTTGCGCCGGGCCCGGCCCTCGCGCGCCGAGACCGCCTGGTCGAACAACGCCACCAGATCGTCCAGCACCTCCACCGCGCACTGACTGACCAGCGTCAGCAGGATCGGATGATGGCGCTGCGGTTCACGCCGGTCCAGCGACTGAGCCGTCAGCCGCCGTCCCACCGAGGCCAGGAACCGCCGATGCTCGACCGGCAGCACCGACACATCCAGCGTGTGGGCGTCCATGCCGCGCAGGAAGGCCAGCTTGGCCAGCTCGTTCTTGATCGACTCGGGCGAGTCACTGACCGGCGGGGTCGTCAGCCACGTCAACCGGGTCGTGCCGAGCTCCGCATCGACCAGCAGCAGGTTGTCCAACTCGGCTACCAAGGCGGGGGTCAGCAAGTGGGTGACCCGCCCGTGGGTCTCCCGGCCGGCGGCCGCATGCGCCGCCGCCACCCGCTCCAGCAACGTCACCACGCCCGGCCGGATCACCCGAGAGGAGATCAGATGCTCACACGCCAGCCGGAACAACAAGCTGGGTGAGTCATGCTCCATCGCCCGCGCCAGCAAGAACTCCTCCAGTTCCTTGCGCTCCAACTCGCCCGCGCTCCGCCAGCCCAGGTATCGGGCCACCTGCTGTGGATGCGTGGAACGCGTCTGCTCCCGGGAACCGTAGCGGGCCAGCTCACCCACTGAGATCCGCAACCGCTCCGACAAGCGCGCCACCGCAGCGGGAGGCGCCAAGGCCACATCAGCTGGGACGAAACCCAGCCAGGGCAGAGCGCACAGTTGAACAGCGAGGCCAAGACGATCGGCAGGTCCCCGTCCTCGGCCTGGATCATTGAACTCCACATCCGCCGCCGTCAACGTGAAGAACCGGATCAGCTCCTCGCGGCTGATCTCCGGGAACGATCGCAGCCGCGCAATCTCTTCGTCGGTGAACACTCGGGTCGCCAACGTACTTCACCCGCTCAGGTCAGCCTCGAAGCAACGCAGCTCCATCCGGCTGCAGTGGCCACGCCAGGACGCAGGAAACCGTGTGTGATAGGTGTTCATCGGACTGTTATACGTGCAGGTCAGCCATATCTGTTGGATGTTCGGCGGTTACTACGGCAACCCCATCAAGGGGCATCGCGGCCGGCACATCAGGTGCGGCTTCGCTCTCCAGCTCGTGACCGTTCGCGGACTCCGAGGAACATGACCGACAGGTTATCTGGGTTTGTCAGGCACGTTCGTCACCGGTGAAGTCCTTCGAGGATCTCGCGCAAGGCCCCGGGTCGTACAGTGACCTCGTCGAGGCCCCAGCGATCCGGACCGGCCGACGGCGCGGTGGGGCCTCGTGCCCGCGGGTTAGGCGCGGAGGGCGTCGATCAGGGCGTCGACGGCGGCGAGTGCGGCGGAGGTGTCGAGCCCTGCGCGGGACACCAGGGAAAGGCCCTGGACGGTGAACAGCAGGAGCTGCGCCTGGGCCTCGGGGGTGGCGGCCTGGGTGACCTCACCTCCGGCCTGCGCGCGCCGCAGGGCGTCGGCGACGATCCGGGTGAAGCGGGCGTGTGAGCGGGCCACGATCTCGCGGGCCTCGTCATCCTGCGGGACCAGTTCGGCGGTGGTGTTGCCGATCATGCATCCTTGCGGAACGCCGACGTCGGAGGCGTACTCCTGCGCCCGGGCCGGATGGGTGAGCACCTCGCGCAGCGCCGGCAGCACCGGCCCGGCCTCCAGCGCCGCCAGCAGCCGGCGCTCGTAGGTGTCCCAGTACAGCCGGACCGCCGCCAGGTAGAACTGCCGCTTGTCGCCGAAGGCTCCGTACAGGCTGCCCCGCTCCAGGGCCAGCGCATCGACGAGGTCCTGAACGGAGGTCTCTCCGTAGCCCCGGGACCAGAACAGCAGGAGCGCGCGCTCCAGGGCCTCGTCCTTGTCGAATGCGCGGGGGCGCCCTGTCCGTGCCACACCCCCAGGTTAGGACTTTTTGACCGCTCGCACAAAAAGCCGTACGGTGACGACTGAACGACTTCTTGAACGACCACACAGAAGTCGGTCGGCGCGCGAGCGCGCCGGCGGACGAGAGGCAGGACCCCCATGGACTTCAACGGGAAGACGGCGCTGATCACCGGATCGGGCGCCATCGGCGGGCTCGGGCACGCGACAGCGAGGATCCTCGCCGCCGGCGGGGCCGACGTGATCATCACCGGCACCGACCCCGGTCGCGGCGCCCAGGTCGTGGACGACGTACGGGCCAGCGCGACCGGCACCGTGCGCTTCGTCCCCGCCGACCTGGCCGACCCGCAGGCCGTGCAGCGGCTGGCCGAGGACGCCGGGGCGGTGGACATCCTCGTCAACAACGCGGGCGTCGTCCCGTTCAGCGCGACCGCCGACCAGGACCTCGCCGCCTACGACGCCGCCTTCGCCGTCAACGTGCGCGCGCCGTTCATCCTGGTCGCCCGGCTCGCACCGAAGATGGCCGCCGGCGGGGGCGGCAGCATCGTCAACGTCAGCTCCACCGCCGCCGGCCTGGGCATGCCGCCGATGGCGGTCTACGGCGCCACCAAGGCAGCGATCGAGTCCCTGACCCGTACCTGGGCGGCCGAGTTCGCCGCCTCCAACGTGCGCGTCAACGCCGTGTCGCCCGGCCCGATGACCACCTCCAAGGTGGTGGCGGCCATGGGACCGGACCTCGGCGGCATGGGACTGACGACCGCGCTCAAGCGCACCGCCGACCCGGCCGAGGTCGCCCAGGTCATCGCCTTCATCGCCAGTGACCAGGCAAGCTACGTCACCGGTGCCGTCGTGGCCGCCGACGGCGGCCGCACCGCCATCTGACTCCGGACGCGCCAGTCGCCGATACGGCGGAGGCGGCCTGGGCGTTCTCCGATCATCTGTATTCCCATGCCGGGCCTGTCAGGGCCGTACCTGGACTCGGCCACCACCACGACACTTATGCCTCCGCGGACGGGGCCCGGAAGATCAAGAGATGTGTCCTGGTCCGCATCCGCATAGACGTGAAGTCCGCCGGGGACAGCCGTCGGCCGGAGCCCCGCCCGCAGGGAGGAGCCGCCTGCGGTGGGTGTCCCGTGATGGCGGGAATGGCCCGTCATCGTTACCAGAACCACGCGCCTTGGCGCGAGTGAGGAGAAAGAGGTCAATGGGTCGTCTTACAGGAAAGCGCGCACTGATCACAGGCGGGACGAGCGGCATCGGCCTCGAGACAGCCCGGCAGTTCCTCGCCGAGGGAGCGGCTGTCGCGATCACCGGCCGCTCCCGGGAACGGCTGGAGGAGGCCGCCCGGCAGCTGGACGGCCCGCTGCTGCCCATCCTCAGCGACGCCGGCGACGTGCCCGGCCAGGCGGCGCTCGCGGCGCGCCTGCAGGAGGAGTGGCCGCAGCTCGACATCGTGATGAGCAACGCCGCCGACGTCACCCATCTCCCGATCGAGCAATGGACCGAGGAGGCCTTCGACAGGCTCGTCGCCACCAATCTCAAAGGACCGTTCTTCCTGATCAAGGCGTTGCTGCCGCTCCTGTCACGGCAAGCCTCGGTCATCCTCGTCGGCTCGGTCTCCGCTTTCATCGGGCACGAGAACGCGGCGGTCTACGGTGCCGCCAAGGCGGGCCTGCTGTCCTTTTCCCGCGGGCTGACCTATGAGCTGAAGGACCGGGGCATCCGGGTCAACGGGCTGAGCCCGGGGCCGACCCTCACCGACACCTTCAAGTCGCTCGGCCCCGAGCGGCAGGCCGCCATCTACGACGAGCTCCGGCGGACCGTGCCCCTGCATCGCATCGGCACCGCCACCGAGCTGGCGAAGGCGGCTGTCTACCTGGCCTCTGACGAGTCCGCTTACACCGCGGGCACCGTGCTGCGCGTCGATGGCGGCATCGGGGAGCTTGCATACTGAGCGCCTGCGCCGCCTCCTTGACGATGTCTCATGCGGAGATCCCATGGTGCTGAATCGGCGCGCACCCGATCGAACCTGCCGCGGCGCGGCTTACGTCCGCCCGCAGGTGTTCTCCCTGGCGGCATCTGACACCCGAGACTGCAAGAGGGCGGACAAGTGGTGCCGTTAACCAACGTGTCACCAGCCGCCAAACCCGCTCCGAGCTGGGCCGTGTGAGTGGACGAGACGGGACAGCAGGAGGCGTAGTCGCAGGCGCAGCTGCCACTGAAAAGGGCGGCTTCCTCTCCAAGGTGATCGACCCCAAGCGGCGGTGGCGGGAGTAGGCGGCCAGAGAGATCTGGAACGGAATCCGGCGCCAACCGGGTTCCCGCTGGCCAGTGAGCCCCTGCCATCTCCCGCTTGCAGAGGAGGCTCGCGCCGGATTCCGGTCGATCTCACAGCGCAACTTCGATCTACGCCATGTGACGGTAGGCAGCGGTCGGTGACGGTGTGTCGCTCTGATGAGGCTGCGTCTGTTGGGTCATACGTTGCGTACATGCCTGTCGACTTCCCGAGCGACTCAGAAGCGGCGAAGTACGGCCGTTACGACGGTCCGCCCTCCGGGCCGAGATGGAGAAGATCTTCTTCCTCGACAACGATGACCTGGCCCTCATCAAGGGACATCGCGGCCGGCACATCAAGTGCGGCTTCGCTCTCCAGCTCGTGACCGTTCGCTACCTGGGGTGCTTCCTGGCCGACCCGCCGGAGGTGCCGAACGAGGTCGTGGACGTCGTCGCCGGCCAGCTGGGGATCGAGGATCCTTCCTGCGTGAAGCGCTACACCGAGCGGGACAAGACACGGCTGGAACACCCCTGGAAGATCGCCAAGGCGTTCGGGCTGAAGGACTTCGCCTCGGCCGAGGCCGAACCGGCGGGCAAGGTACGGGCGCACGCCTGGAACACCGGCGACGGCCCGACCGCGCTGTTCCCGTACGCGGTGCGCTGGCTGCGCCAGAACGACGTGCTGCTGCCCGGGATCAGCACGCCGACCCGGCTGGTGGCGCGCGAGCGGGAACGCGCCACGCGGGAACTGCACGACACCCTGGCCGTGCTGCTCAGCGCGCAGCAGCGGGTGGTGCTGGACCCGCTGCTGGAGGTGCCGCCGGGCAAGAAGGTCTCGGACCTGGAGCGCTGGCGGACCGGCCCGTCGGCCGCGCCCCGACGCCTCGCTAACGCCACCGACCGTTCCATTGCTGCTCGACCCCGTGCTCTGCACGAAGAACGCCTTGGTCCCGGGGCTGGATGACCGGAAGGGGCGCTCGGGAACCCAGAGCTTATTTCTGGGCCTCTGCCGAGTAGTGCCGAACCGCGCGCCGGTCCAGCACGTCGTAGGGGCATGATGGCATCGATTCGTACGGTCGGCGCGGTCACCCTCGCCGCCCTGCTCGCCACGGCGTGCAGTTCGACGGAGGCGAAGTCCAGCGCCGGCCGTACGGCACCGGTCGAGCTGGGAAACGTCAAGCTCGTCTCGTACAGCGGCTGCGACGACATGCTGGCAGGATTACGCGCGGCGACGGCGAAGAACGTCGACTCCTTGGGCATGATCGGCCCATCGCGGATATTGATTGACGACGTTGCCGAGGCCAGGAGCGCGTTCAACTCGTCGCCCGAGCACTCCCCCACGAACACGCACGAGACCGGGGTCGACGAGCCCGACCTGGTGAAGACCGACGGCGACCGGGTGATCACCGTGGACCGCGGCGTGCTCAGGGTGGTGGACACCGCGACCAGGAAGGTCACCGGAACGCTCAAACTCCTGAGCGCCGAGCAGGTGTTTTTCCCAGCGACCAACCTGCTGGTCAGCGGCGACAGGGCACTGGTGTTGTTCTCCGACGGGGGGGTCATCCCGTTCGGCGGGGTAGCCGAACGCCGGGAGAGCATGGACCCGCACTACGTCCTCGTCGACCTGTCGGGGCAGCCGAAGGTGATCGGCTCGCTCACCCCTGACGGCTCCCACGTGGGCGCCAGGATGGTCGGCTCGACGGTGCGGATCGTGGTTCGCAGCTGGCCGCAGATCGACTTCCCCCGCATCGACTTCGACGTGGCGGAGAACGAGCGCACCCGGCGCAACAAGGAGATCGTCGGGGCGGCACCGATCGAAGCGTGGCTGCCGAAGTACGGGTTGACGTCGGCGAACGGCGTGACCTCGGAGCGCACCGTCGACTGCGGGCAGGTCAGCCACCCCGCGGAGTACACCGGGACGTCGATGCTGACGGTGCACACCATCGACCTGTCGCAGTCACTCGCCGGGACGACCCCGATCAGCGTGGCGGCCGACGGCGACACCGTCTACGGGACGGGCGCCGGCCTGTACGTGACCAACAATCCGTATCGGTGGGCCAGGTCGATCGAACCGGCGATCGCCGGGGAGGCCCCGCCCGCCACTCCCGAGATCGCCTCGCCCCCGGCCACCGCCGCCCCGGACCCCGACCCCACTCCGCCCCTGCTCCCGGACCCGGCCCCCACACCGACCGACGCCCCTTCGCCGACGGCGACGCCGGAGGAGCCTGCGGGGGAGACGGAGGTGCACCGGTTCGACATCACCGCGCCCGGCGCGCCCCGCTACGTG